>CAUPRZ010000017.1:0-13703 GCA_963513855.1 uncultured Hylemonella sp. | reverse complement strand
TGTGATCGGCATGAGCGAGTTTTTCGTGGCCTATTGGTGGTTGATCTTCGGCGGCATCGGCGGTGGCCTCTACTTCTTCTTCCAGGCCTGGCGACGCAATCGCGAAATGCAGCGTGTCATGGACCGCCTGATGCTCAAGGTTCCCGTTTTCGGCGTGCTGATCGACAAGTCCTGCATCGCGCGCTGGACCCGTACCCTGTCCACCATGTTCGCCGCCGGCGTGCCGCTGGTGGAGGCGCTGGACTCTGTGGGCGGTGCCTCGGGCAACTCGGTCTATGAAGAAGCCACGCTCAAGATCCAGCAGGAAGTCTCCACCGGCACCAGTCTGACGGCCGCCATGACCAATGCCCATCTCTTCCCGACCATGGTGCTGCAGATGTGTGCCATCGGCGAAGAATCCGGCTCCATCGACCACATGCTGGGCAAGGCGGCCGATTTCTATGAGGCCGAGGTCGACGACATGGTCGCTGGCCTGTCCAGCCTGATGGAGCCCATCATCATCGTCTTCCTGGGCACCCTCATCGGCGGTATCGTGGTATCCATGTACCTGCCCATCTTCAAGCTGGGCCAGGTGGTCTGATGCTGGTGTCGCAGGGTTTCGACGCCGGCCTGGCCGGCGTGTTCGGATTGATGATCGGCAGCTTTCTCAATGTGGTGATCTACCGCCTGCCCAAGATCATGGAGCGGCAGTGGGCTGCCGAATGCGCCGAACTGGCTGGCAAGGAAGCAGAAGCCTCCGAGCCCTTCAATCTCGTCGTGCCGCGTTCGCGCTGCCAGAAGTGCGGCCATCAGATCCGCTCCTACGAGAACGTCCCCGTCCTCAGCTATCTCTTCCTGCGCGGCAAGTGCTCATCCTGCAGCACCCCCATCAGCCCGCGTTATCCCCTGGTCGAACTGGCCACCGCCGCCCTCTTTGCCTGGTGCGTCTGGCGCTGGGGTGCCACGCCGACGGGATTGGCCTGGTGCGGCTTCTCGGCCACCATCGTGGCCCTGGCCATGATCGACTGGGACACCACCCTGCTGCCGGATGACATCACCCTGCCCCTGCTCTGGGCTGGCCTCATTGTGGCCGCCCTGAAATGGAACCCTGCCGTCAGTCTGCCCGACGCGCTCTGGGGTGCCGTCGGGGGCTATCTGTCCCTGTGGGGGGTCTACTGGAGCTTCAAGCTCGTGACGGGCAAGGAAGGCATGGGTTATGGCGACTTCAAGCTGTACGCGGCCCTGGGGGCCTGGTTCGGCTGGATGGCGCTGGTGCCCATCATCCTCATGGCCTCGGTCATCGGCGCCATCATCGGCATCGCCCTCAAATTCAGCAGCGGCCTGCGTGAAGGCGGCTACGTGCCCTTCGGCCCCTTTCTGGCCGCCGCCGGGCTCACCGCCATGATCTTCGGGCCGCAAAGCATCCTGCGTGCGGTCGGGCTCTGAGCAATGCGGGGCCTGCTGCGTCTCGGACTCACCGGAGGCATAGGCAGCGGCAAAAGCACCGTGGCTGGCTTGCTGGCGCGTCATGGGGCTGCCGTGATCGATGCCGACGCCATTTCACGCCAGACCACAGCGCCGGCAGGCACGGCCATCGCAGCCATCCGTCATACCTTCGGCCCGGAACTCATTACTCCGGACGGTGCCCTGGACCGCGAGCGCATGCGGCAGCTGGCTTTCACCCAGCCCTCCGCACGGCAGCAACTGGAACAGATCATCCACCCCCTCGTCGGTCTGGAAACACAGCGCCAGGCGCAGGCCGCAGCCCAGGCTGGTGTGCGTTGCATCGTCTTTGACATTCCACTGCTGGTGGAATCCGGCCGCTGGCGTGCGCAACTGGACCAGGTGCTGGTCATCGACTGCCAGTCAGAGACCCAGATCACACGTGTGATGCAGCGCAGCAGACTGGCACGCGCCGATGTCGAACGCATCATCGTTCAGCAGGTCGATCGCCCTGGTCGCTTGCTGGCCGCCGACCATGTGATCTGCAATGATGGCCTGAGCCTGCCTGATCTGGCCGCACAGGTGAGCCAGTTGGCCCCACGCTTCGGGCTATGATTCAGCGTTGGGAAACAGCAGCGTGATCACCTACGAATACCCGTTCAACGAGCGCATCAGAACCTATCTTCGGCTGGAGAGCCTGTTTCGTCGCCTGCTGGATCTGGTCGCGCGTGACGAGGCCCTGGACCACCACTACGCCCTGGCCAGTCTGTTCGAGGTCATGGACGTCGGCACCCGTGCCGACCTCAAGGCCGATGTACTGCGAGATCTGGACAAGCAGAAACTGATCCTCAACGGCTATCGCGGCAATCCCGGCATCGCCCAGGGCGTGCTCGATGAAGTGCTGCAGCAGATCGAACAAAGCCATGCCCAGCTCAGCGGCCTTTCAGGCAAGGCCGGGCATCTGCTGACCGAAAACGACTGGCTCATGAGCATCCGCAGCCGCATCGGCATCCCGGGCGGCACCTGTGCCTTTGATCTGCCGGCCTATTACGCCTGGCAACATGAGAGCGGCGACAAACGCCGCGCCGACCTGCAGCGCTGGATCACCACGCTCACGCCCCTGGCCGACGCCATCAGCCTGCTGCTGACCCTGCTACGCGATTCAGGCGTGCCGCAAAAGGTGCTGGCGCCCGGCGGCCAGTTTCAGCAGGCCCTGCCACAGGGCCGCACCTTCCAGCTGCTGCGCCTGGCCATCGACCCGAGCCTGGGCCTGATCCCTGAAATCAGCGGCAACCGGCTCATCGTCTCCATCCGTCTCATGCGCCTCGGCGAAGACGACCGCCTCCATGCCGGCAACGAGGATGCGTCTTTCGATCTGACCCTGTGCTCCTGAGACAGTCAGCCATTTGCGTTTGATGAGCATGTCCTGCCCCGACGATTCGTCCTCCACCGCCAAACCGCGCCTGGTCACTTGCCCGAACTGCGGCGGCGACAGCGTCTACGCACCCAGCAATCCGCACCGGCCCTTCTGCAGCGAGCGTTGCAAGAAGATGGATCTGGGTGCCTGGGCCAGTGAAAGCTTCCGCGTCCCGACCGAGGCGCCGCCAGACGCGCAGGAATTCGGGGATCCGAAACTTCAGTAACCCGCGGCCTGGATGGGCCCGGTGTGGCCCTGCTCTTCAGCCAACCAGTGCAGCACCGGGATGGCCCCTGGCAGCACCGGTGCCGGCTGTACCGGCAACTGCGCCCAGACGAAGGATTGCCCTTCGCGCATCTGCAGTTCGCCCTGCCAACGCAGCACCTTGCAGAAATTCAGTCGCACCAGAGCGTGTGGGTAGTCGACCACTTCCGTCTTCCAGGCCTGGATGTCTTCGGCTTCGATCCCCAGTTCCTCGTGCAGTTCGCGCCGCAGGGCCTGGGCCACGGTCTCGCCGGCCTCCAGCTTGCCGCCCGGGAATTCCCAGTAGCCGGCGTAGACCTTGCCCTCGGGACGCGAGGTCAGCAGGAATCGGCCATCCGCCTGCAACAGCACCCCTACGGCGACCTCGGTGATGGCGCGGTCCGCTCCACCCTCGCGCGGCCTGTCTGCATCGGCGACCAGGGGCTGCTTCATGCGGTCGCGTGCTTGCCCGCGTAGTCCTTGGCGAACTGGTAGGCCACACGCCCACTGCGCGAGCCGCGCTCCAGCGCCCAGACCAGCGCCTCCGCCTGCACCGCCGCGATGGCTGCCGCAGGTACACCAAAGGACGACAGCCATTGCGCCACGATGCTCAGGTACTCGTCCTGGCTGAAGGGGTAGAAGCTCACCCAGAGGCCGAAGCGTTCAGACAGGGAAATCTTCTCCTCCACCACTTCGCCCGGATGGATCTCACCATCCTCACTGGGCTTGTAGCTCAGGTTGTCCTTCATGTACTCGGGCAGCAGGTGCCGGCGGTTGCTGGTCACGTAGATCAGCACATTGGGCGTGGCAGCCGCCACCGAACCATCGAGGATGGACTTGAGCGCCTTGTAGCCGCCCTCGCCGTCCTCAAAACTCAGGTCGTCGCAGAAAACGATGAACTTCTCAGGTCGCTGCGACACAAGATCCACAATGTCGGGCAGATCGATCATGTCGCTCTTGTCGACCTCGATCAGACGCAGGCCCTGGTCCGCATAGGTGTGCAGGCAGGCCCGGATCAGGGAGGACTTGCCCGTGCCGCGCGCGCCCGACAGCAACACGTTATTGGCCGGCAGGCCACGCACGAACTGCTCGGTGTTGCGCTGGATCTTCTCCTTCTGCGGATCGATCTCCTTGAGTTGCTCCAGCTTCATCGCCGCCACATGGCGCACCGGTTCGATGACCCCGTGGCCCGAGCTGCGTTTGCGGTAGCGGAAGGCGATGGAGGCG
Source organism: uncultured Hylemonella sp. (assembly GCA_963513855.1). GTDB lineage: Bacteria > Pseudomonadota > Gammaproteobacteria > Burkholderiales > Burkholderiaceae_C > Hylemonella. Next base: position 9,394 of record CAUPRZ010000017.1, on the reverse strand, counting down.
CCCCAGTCCGGCTGGCTCAGCGGCTGCGGAAGGATGGACTCGATGCGTGCCATCAACTGTTCAGCGCGCTCGATCAGATGTTCGAATTTTTCGTTCATAGAGGATAGAGCGGAAGTTCCAAGGTGAACACCGTGGAACCGGCTTTGCCGGGCCGCTGGTGTTGCCCCCTGCAAGGGGGGTGGCGCAGCGAACGAAGGGAGTGGAGCCTGGGGGTGCTCAAGATCTGTAATCGGCGTTGATCGACACGTAGTCGTGACTGAAGTCGCAGGTCCAGACCGTGTCCTCGGCCGTGCCGCGACCCAGCACCACACGCACGGTGATCTCACTCTGTTTCATCACACGCTGGCCATCTTCCTCGCGGTAGGACGGGTTACGACCACCCTGCACGGCCACGTGCACATCGTCCAGGTAAAGGTCGATGCGGCTCTGGTCCAGGTCGGCGATGCCGGCGTAGCCCACGGCCGCCAGAATACGCCCCAGGTTCGGGTCGCTGGCATAAAAGGCCGTCTTGACCAGCGGCGAGTGAGCGATCGCATAGGCCACCAGGCGGCATTCCTCGGCTGATCTGCCGCCCTGCACACGCACGGTGATGAATTTGGTGGCACCTTCGCCGTCCCGCACGATGGCCTGGGCAAGCTTGCACGCCACCTCCAGCATGGCGGCCTTGAGTTTCTGCCCATCAGCGCTATCCAGCGACTCGATGACCGGATGTTGTGCCTTGTTGCTGGCGATGACCACAAACGAATCATTGGTCGAGGTGTCGCCATCCACCGTCACGCGGTTGAAGGAGCCCTCGGCCAGCTCACGCGCCAGCTGTTGCATCACAGCCTGGCTCACACGTGCATCGGTGGCCATATAGCCCAGCATGGTAGCCATATTGGGTCGGATCATGCCGGCACCCTTGCTGATGCCGGTGATGCTGACCTGAACGCCGCCGATCACCACCTGGGCTCCGAAAGCCTTGGGCAAGGTGTCGGTGGTCATGATGCCCTCGGCCGCACGCGCCCAGTTGTCGGCGCGGGCATCGGCGATGGCCGCGGGCAGGCCTGCCTCGATGCGATCGTTCGGCAGCGGCTCCATGATCACGCCGGTCGAGAAGGGCAGCACCTGCTCGGATGCCAGCTTGAGTTGACGGGCCAGCGCGGCGCAAGTGCTGCGCGCACGGGCCAGGCCATCCTGCCCCGTCCCGGCATTCGCATTGCCCGTGTTGACGACCATGGCGCGGATGCCCTTGCCGGCCGCCAGATGCTCACGACAGACCTGCACCGGTGCGGCACAGAAACGGTTCTGCGTGAAGACGCCGGCAACCGAGGCGCCTTCGTCGAGCAGCACGACCGTCAGGTCCTTGCGGTTGGCCTTACGCACACCGGCTTCGGCCACGCCGATGCGCACACCCGCGATGGGGAAAAGTTCAGCCGGATTGGGAGCGGACAGATTGACAGGCATGGTTAATCTCGCAGGAAACGTCAGCTCAGCTTGCCGTGGCAGTGCTTGAACTTCTTGCCGCTGCCACAAGGGCAGGGTTCATTACGGCCCACGCGGGGCACGGCCGCCACCTGGGTGGCGGCATCGACCGTGGTCTCCACTTCGCCTGTTTCAGTCGGTGCCGTATAGGTCACATTGGTAATGTGTTCGCCCTTGCTCTCCATGGCCTCGGCCGCCTGCTCAATCTGCTCGCTCGATTGCACACGCACCGTCAGCAAGACCTTGCTGACATCGTTTTTGACCGAATCCAACAACTGGCCGAAGAGCTCAAATGCCTCGCGCTTGTACTCCTGCTTGGGCTGCTTCTGCGCATAACCGCGCAGATGGATACCCTGGCGCAGGTAGTCCAGTGCGCTCAGGTGTTCTCGCCAGTGGGTGTCGATACTCTGCAGCAACACCATGCGCTCGAACTGCGTGAAGTTGGCGGCACCCGCCTGCTCCACCTTGGCCTGGTAGGCCGCATGGGCCGCGGCGATGGTTTTCTCGACGATCTCCTCATCCCCGATGGCACTGGCATCCTGCACCAGGCGCTGCAGTGGCACGTCCAGTTGCCACTCATCGTGCAACTGCTTTTCCAGGGTGGCGACATCCCACTGTTCCTCCACCGACTCCTCGGGCACGTACTGACGAACCAGGTCGGTGAAGCAGCCCTCGCGCAAGGAAGCAATCTGGGCCGACAGATCCGGCGCATCCAAAATGGCGTTGCGCTGCTGGTAGATCACCTTGCGCTGGTCGTTTGCGACGTCGTCGTACTCCAGCAGTTGCTTGCGGACGTCGAAGTTGCGCGCCTCGACTTTGCGCTGTGCACTTTCGATGCTGCGCGTCACGATACCGGCTTCGATGGCTTCGCCCTCGGGCATCTTGAGGCGGTCCATGATGGCGCGCACACGATCACCCGCGAAGATACGCATCAGCGCATCGTCCAGGCTCAGGTAGAAGCGCGAGGAGCCCGGGTCACCCTGGCGGCCCGAACGGCCGCGCAGCTGGTTGTCGATACGACGCGACTCGTGACGTTCGGTCGCGATGATGCGCAGCCCCCCCAGAGCGACGACTTTTTCGTGTTCCTGGTTCCACTGCACGCGCAGCGCATCAATCTGCTTGCGCTTGCCGGCCTCGTCCAGCGAGACATCGGTCTCGATGGCCTCGATCGCCTTCTCGATATTGCCACCCAGCACGATGTCGGTCCCACGGCCCGCCATATTGGTGGCAATGGTGATCATGCCCGACCGACCGGCCTGGGCGATGATGTCCGCCTCGCGCGCATGCTGCTTGGCGTTGAGCACCTGGTGCGGCAGCTTGGCCTTCTCCAGCAGCTGGGCAATGATTTCCGAGTTCTCGATCGAGGTGGTGCCCACGAGCACGGGCTGACCGCGTTCGTGGCACTCGCGAATGTCGGCAATCGCGGCCTGGTACTTCTCGGCTGTGCTCTTGTAGACGCGGTCCAGCTGATCGTTGCGGCGGCTCTGGCGGTTGGGCGGAATCACCACGGTTTCCAGACCGTAGATCTCCTGGAACTCATAGGCCTCGGTATCCGCCGTCCCGGTCATGCCGGCCAGCTTGCCATACAGGCGGAAATAGTTCTGGAAGGTGATGGAGGCCAGGGTCTGGTTCTCGGCCTGGATGGCCACGCCTTCCTTGGCTTCCACGGCCTGGTGCAGGCCGTCGCTCCAGCGGCGACCCGTCATCAGGCGTCCCGTGAACTCGTCGACGATGACGATCTCGCCGTTCTGCACCACGTAATGCTGATCGCGGTGATACAGATGCCGTGCGCGCAGGCCGGCATACAGGTGGTGCATCAGCGTGATGTTGGCTGGATCGTAAAGACTGGCGCCCTCGGGCAGCAGGCCAGCCCGAGCCAGCAGGTCCTCGGCCTTTTCATGCCCGGCCTCGGTCAGGAAGACCTGATGGCTTTTCTCATCAACGGTGAAGTCACCTGGCTTGATCACGCCTTCGCCGGTGCGTGGATCGGCCTCGCCCTCCTGGCGCGTCAGGCCCGGCACCAGCTTGTTGATGGCGATGTAGAGCGCGGTGTGGTCTTCCGCCTGGCCGCTGATGATCAGCGGGGTGCGGGCCTCGTCGATCAGAATGGAGTCCACCTCGTCGACGATGGCGTAGTTCAGGCCACGCTGCACGCGGTCAGCCACCTCATAGACCATGTTGTCACGCAGGTAGTCGAAGCCGTACTCGTTGTTGGTACCGTAGGTGATGTCAGCCGCATAAGCCGCCTGCTTGTCCTGGCGCGACATCTGCGGCAGGTTGATGCCCACCGTCAGACCGAGAAAGTTGTAGAGCCGCCCCATCCACCGGGCATCGCGATTGGCCAGGTAGTCGTTGACCGTCACGACGTGCACGCCCTTGCCCGTCAGGGCATTCAGGTAGACCGGCAACGTGGCCGTCAGCGTCTTGCCTTCACCCGTGCGCATTTCCGAGATCTTGCCCTGGTGCAGTGACATGCCGCCCATGAGCTGCATGTCGAAATGGCGCATCTTCATGACGCGCTTGGAGCCTTCTCGCACCACGGCAAAGGCTTCGGGCAGGAGGCTGTCCAGCGTCTCGCCTTTGGCGACGCGCTCGCGGAATTCGACTGTTTTGGCCTGCAGAGCCGCATCGCTCAGTTTCTCGAGCTCAGCTTCCAGTGCATTGACGCGAGTCACCACGCCGCGGTATTGCTTGAGCAGACGATCGTTGCGGCTGCCGAAGATTTTGGTAAGGATATTGATGCCCATGAACGCGGTACCGCCCTGTCTCGTTCCCATGGGAACGGCAGGGCCGTGCAATCCTTCTGTGTCTAGATCGATGAGTGCTGCCGGTACGGCAGCAGCGATACCCGGCACCTGACGGCACCGGGAGCGCGAAGCGCTTGATTCTACCGTTGCGCTGCGGCAGCAGCCTCAGGCGCCACCGGCACGGCCTGGGCCGGGGTGGCAGCTGCGACAGCTGGCGCAGGAGCGGCCGACACAGGGGTTGGCGGAGCACCCGGCTGGATCGCAGGGGGTACCTGCGCTGCAGGCACTGCAGCAGGCTTGGGGAAAACAGGCTGTGCCACGACCGATGCCGTCGGCACGGCCGGGCGCGGTACAGCCACCATGGCAGGCGCCGCCGGCCTCGGCACCGATGTCAGTGCCAGCTGCTGGGCATGCTGGCTGCGGCTGGCCGTCATGAATTTGTGCGGGTCCTGAGGCACGCCACGCACCAGCACCTCAAAGTGCAGATGCGGGCCGGTGGAGCGGCCGGTGGTCCCCACCTCGGCCACTTTCTGACCCCGCTTGACCAGATCACCCTTCTTGACCGTGATCTTCGATGCATGGGCGTAACGGGTAACCAAGTCCTTGCCATGGTCGATCTCGACCATATTGCCGTAATCGGGTCGGAATTCCTGGGTCACCACCACGCCGCCGGCGGCCGCCAGGACAGCCGTCCCGGTGGGGGACTGGTAGTCAATACCGGTATGCAGCGCCGAGCGGCCGGTAAAAGGATCAATACGCCAACCAAAACCGGAACCCGCCCCGCCGAACTCCACGGGGTGCTGGGTCGGGATCATCATGGTCTTCACCTTCTGCTCGAACAGACGCGACTCGACCACGGCCATCAGATCGGTGCGCTGACCGGCAACCTTGTCCAGATCCTCCAGCGTCTTCTGCAGTTCTTCCATGGTCAGCGGACGTCCCGAGACCAGGGCGCCACCTTGGCCCGGCCGGACCTTGATCTCAGCCGGGTTGATACCGGCCAGACCCGACACACGCTCGCCCAGGGATTCCAGTTGCAGCAGCTTGGCCTGCATCTCGCCGATACGGCGGGCCATGACATCCAGGTTTTCGCGCATGAAACGGTCGCGCAGGGCAAACTCGTCCTTGACGACCAGCTTGACCAGGGAACCGATAACAGGCCAGCCCTCGCGAGCCCCCTTGAGAAACACCCAGTGGTACAGGCCGGCAGCCACCAGCATCAGCGCAAACGACAGACTCAGGCTGGCCAGCAGTAACTTGGTACCACTCAGATGTATCGCACGGCTTCTGGCCAGCCATGCATCCGTGATAATCAAATGCATCTTTTTTCCTCTATGCCCACCACCGGATCATGACCCGTCGCCACCAGCCCTTCAGCTTGCTGCAGGCCACGCAAGAGTCACCCATACTGGCCCGGCTGAGTGAACTCAGCAGGGACTCCGTTGCTCGGCTCAGGGCTGTTGAACCGATGATACCGGCCGTCCTGCGCACTGCAGTCACGGCTGGGCCGATCGATGGCCCGAATTGGTGTCTGATTGTTAGCAGCAACGCTGCTGCTGCCAAAATCCGTCAACTGCTGCCCGCCATGGAAGCGCATCTGCGCAGCAAGGGCTGGGAGGTTAACGCAATTCGGGTCAAAGTACAAATTCCTGGCTCAATTTGATAGCAGGAACCGTACCCGAATATGACTATGAAAAGATTGGTGCCGATTGTCGGATTCGAACTGACGACCTACCGCTTACAAGGCGGGTGCTCTACCAACTGAGCTAAATCGGCATGCGGCGCATTCTACCGGAGCCTCTGGACAAACCAGGGCCGGCTTAGATGACCAGCTGTTATTTGATGCGCTTGAGTGCAGGTCGCCCGGAGGCACCCGCCGGGCGTGGCGGTTCGGGCTCGTCCTCCGGAACGCCGGTGACGGCCTCGCCTCCGGCATCCGGCGCTGGCCCTTCCGGACCCGCCGGCACGGCAGCCAGCCCGGGGCTGGCCTCCAGCGACGACTCCGTCTCGTCCAGCGGAAAGGCCATGCCCTGGCCGTTCTCGCGCGCATAGATCGCCATGACCCGCCCCAGGGGAACCATGATGTCGCGCGCCACACCGGCAAAGCGGGCCTTGAACTCGATGCTGTCATTGCCCAGCTTGAGGGCGCTGGTGGCGTCCATGCTGATGTTCAGGACGATTTCGCCATCCTTCACATATTCGCGCGGCACACGCACCGTGTCATCGACCCGCACCGCCACATAGGGGGTGAGGCCGTTATCTGTGCACCACTCGTAGAGGGCCCGGATCAGGTAAGGGCGGGTCGATGTGGTCCCGCTGGCGGTCATGGTGGACACCCGAGTCACCCCTTACTTGCGCATCACCTTTTCCGAAGGCGTCAGCGCCTCGATATAGGCCGGGCGCGAGAAAATGCGTTCGGCGTACTTGAGCAGGGGCGCAGCGTTTTTACTGAGCTCGATGCCGTAGTAGTCCAGGCGCCAAAGCAGCGGGGCAATCGCCACGTCCAGCATGGAGAAGTTGTCCCCCAGCATGTACTTGTTCTTCAGGAACACCGGGGCCAATTGGGTCAGGCGGTCGCGGATGTGCGAACGGGCCTTCTCCAGCGCCTTTTCGTTGCTCTTGGATTTGCGGTCCTCGAGGGTGGCCACGTGAACAAACAGCTCCTTCTCGAAGTTGAGCAGGAAGAGGCGCACGCGGGCGCGGTCCACCGGGTCACCGGGCATAAGCTGCGGATGCGGGAAACGCTCGTCGATGTACTCGTTGATGATGTTCGACTCGTACAGGATCAGGTCGCGCTCAACCAGGATAGGCACCTGGCCGTAGGGGTTCATGACGCTGATGTCCTCCGGCTTGTTGTAGAGGTCGACGTCGCGGATCTCGAAATCCATGCCCTTTTCGAACAGGACAAAACGGCAGCGGTGGGAGAAGGGGCAGGTCGTGCCCGAGTACAACACCATCATGGGGGGAGGCTCCTAAAAATCAAAAACCAGTTTCGCGGGAGCTGATATGCAAGCAAATCAGCAGAAAAGAAAAGAGTGGGCTGCATTGTCGCAAACCCACTCTCTAAATAGCAAGTTTTGCACTATTTTGGTGCAAAACTAGAAGACTACGCTTACTTGACGTCTTTCCAGTAAGCGGCGTTGAGGCGCCAGGCGAAGAGGGTCAACACCATGAGGAACAGCAGGACCCAGACGCCAATACGCACACGCGTGTTCTGGGCCGGTTCGCCCATCCACTGCAGGAAGTTCACGAGGTCGCCCACGGCCTGGTCGTACTGCAGGGGTGTCATCGTGCCCGGCGTAACTTGCTGCCAGCCCGTGAAGACTGCGACCTCATGGCCGTGCTGCATACGCTTCTCATAGACGGGGCGGCGCTCACCCTGCAGTTCCCACAACACGTGGGGCATGGCAATGCTGGGGAAGGCCAGGTTGTCCCAGCCCGTGGCCTTGGTCGCGTCCGGATAGAAGGTGCGCAGGAAGGTGTAGAGGTAGTCGGCACCGGTGCCGCCATGGCCGGCACGCGAGCGCGCGATCAGGGTCAGGTCGGGCGGATTGGCGCCAAACCAGTCCTTGGCCTGCTTGGGATCGATGGCCGCCTTCATGGTCTCGCCGACCTTGTCGGTCGTGAACAGCAGGTTGTCCTTGATCTGTTCGTTGGTGAAACCGATGTCCTGCAGACGGTTGTAGCGCATGAAGGCCGCCGAGTGGCAGTTCAGGCAGTAGTTCACAAACAGGCGGGCGCCGTTCTGCAGCGAAACATGGTCGCTGGTGTTCACGGGCGCCTTGTCCCAGGCGATGCCGCCGCCGGCAGCCAGGGCCCCTGTGCTGAGTGCGAAGAAGGTGGAAAGGGCAAGAATGATTTTTTTCATTTTTTTCTCCGGCTCAGTGCGCCTCAAACGTCACACGGCTGGGCACCGGCTTGGTCTTGCCCAGGCTGCTCCACCAGGGCATCAACAGGAAGAAGCCGAAGTAGAACAGGGTACCGACCTGGGACACGCGCTCACCGATCGGCGAGGGCGGTTGCACGCCCAAGTAGCCCAGGATGAGGAAATTGATCACGAAGATGCCGTACAGGACCTTGTGCCAGTCCGGGCGGTAGCGGATGGACTTGACCGCGCAGTTGTCCAGCCAGGGCAGGAAGAACAGGATGATGACAGCGCCACCCATGACGACCACGCCCCAGAACTTGGCATCGATGGCCAACATCAGGGCGATCAGCACCACGGCACCACCAGCCACCACACCCTTGAACAGGGTGTTCAGCTGACCCTTGATCACGGCCAGGGCGGCAGCCAGCATCACGCAGGCGATGAGCGCATACATCATCTCGGTGGTGATGGCGCGCAGCATGGAGTAGTAGGGCGTGAAATACCAGACCGGGGCAATGTGAGCCGGGGTCTTGAGCGGATCGGCCGGGATGAAGTTGTTGTACTCCAGGAAATAGCCGCCGAACTCGGGCGCGAAGAACACGACGGCCGAGAAGACCATCAGGAACACGCCCACACCCATGATGTCGTGCACCGTGTAGTAGGGATGGAAGGGGATGCCGTCCAGCGGCTTGCCCTTGGCGTCCTTGGGCGCATTCGGGCCCTTGATCTCCACACCGTCGGGGTTGTTGGAGCCGACATCATGCAGGGCCAGCAGGTGGGCCACCACCAGGCCCAGCAGGACCAGGGGAACCGCGATCACGTGGAAGCTGAAGAAGCGGTTCAGCGTGGCGTCACCGACCACGTAGTCGCCGCGGATCAGCAGCGCCAGGTCCGGACCGACAAAAGGAATGGCGGCGAACAGGTTCACGATCACCTGGGCGCCCCAGTAGGACATCTGGCCCCAGGGCAGCAGATAACCCATGAAGGCCTCGGCCATCAGCACCAGGAAGATGGCACAACCGAAGACCCAGACCAGCTCACGCGGCTTGCGATAGCTGCCGTAGATCAGACCGCGGAACATGTGCAGGTAGACCACCACAAAAAAGGCGGAGGCGCCGGTGGAGTGCAGGTAACGCACCAGCCAGCCCCAGGGCACGTCGCGCATGATGTACTCGACCGAGGCAAAAGCCAGGGCCGCATCAGGCTTGTAGTGCATGACCAGAAAGATACCGGTCACGATCTGGATCACCAGCACCAGCATGGCCAGCGAGCCGAAGAAGTACCAGAAGTTGAAGTTCTTCGGCGCGTAGTACTC
>CAUPRZ010000016.1:0-13795 GCA_963513855.1 uncultured Hylemonella sp. | reverse complement strand
CTTTTTTGCGGATGGGCACAAAACCCACCGCCAGTTCGTAGGCGATCACCGAACCCAGGATAAAACCGCGCGCATCAAGGCCGGCCACGACATCGGGGCGCAGCGCCGGATCCATGTAGCGGTGCACGAAGGCGTCGATCAGGACACGAAAAACCTTGGGGTTCTGCAGCAGCGGCGTGATGTCGCGGAACTGTACGCCGGGTGCCGGCCAGTCCGGCACGGTGCGGATGTGGCTGCGCAGATAGTCGGTGATGGTGAAGTCTTGCATGGTGTGTCAAAAACAGCAGGAGTGGCGCTCAGCCGCGCAACAGTTTCTCTTCCGCCAGCGCCAGGGCTTCCGCCTGACCCGAGAGCACCAGGGTGTCACCATCTTCCAGGCACAGATGCGCTTCAGGCAGGAGGTTCTTGCCGCCGCGCCGGCGCAGGCTAAGTATGCGGGCATCCCGCAGCCCAGGCAAGACGGCGCCCAGGCTAAGGCCCAAGGCGTGCGCGCCCGCGGACAGGGTGAGGCTGTGCAGGCGCTCCTGGGCACCATCGTCCGCGCCGCTGTCGTCGGCCCCGTGAAAATAACCACGCAAGAGGTTGTAGCGCGCGTCACGCTGGTCCTGTACCAGGCGGATCACGCGTCGCATGGGAACACCCACCAGGGCCAGGGCGTGGCTGGCCAGCATGAGCGAACCCTCGATGGCTTCGGGCACCACCTCGGTGGCGCCGGCGGCGCGCAGACTGTCCAGGTCGTGGTCGTCCTGGGTGCGCACGATGACCGGCACGTTGGGCGCATGCGAACGCACGTGGTGGAGCACCTTGAAAGCGCTGGCCACATCGAGATAGGTGATGACCACGGCGCTGGCCCGCGCCAGACCGGCCGCCATCAGGGCCTGCAGACGCGCAGCATCACCGTAGACCACGCTGCTGCCGGCCGCCACGGCATGGCGGACCCGGTCGGGGTCCAGATCCAGCGCCAGGCAGGGGATCTTTTCGCCTTCCAGCATGCGTCCCAGGTTCTGGCCACAGCGTCCGTAGCCGCAGATGATGACGTGGCCGCTGGCGCCGATGGACTGACGCGCAATCGAGGTCATCTGCAGCGACTGTTGCAGCCACTCGCTGGCCACCAGGCGCAGCACGATGCGGTTGCTGTACATGATGATGAAGGGCGTGGCCAGCATGGACAGCACCATGGAGGCGAGCACGGGGTTGAGCATGCCCGCCTCAATCAGGCCGTGCTGGTAACTCTGCGTGAGTAGCACAAAACCGAACTCGCCAGCCTGCGTCAGATACAGGCCCGTGCGCAGGGACACGCCCATGGGCGCACCCATGACACGCGTGAGCGACGTGATCAGCACCAGCTTGAGCAGCAGGGAACTCAGCAGCAGCATGAGGACAAAGGGCCAGCGGTGCCAGACGATGCTCCAGTCCAGCAGCATGCCGATGGTGATGAAAAACAGGCCCAGCAGCACATCGTGGAAAGGACGGATGTCGCTTTCCACCTGGTGCTTGTACTCCGTCTCCGCGATCAGCATGCCGGCGATGAAGGCCCCCAGGGCCAGGCTCAGGCCAGCCTCTTCGGTCAACCAGGCCAGGCCCAGGGTGATGAGCAGCAGGTTGAGCATGAAGAGCTCGTTGTTCTTGTGTCGTGCCACCAGCGTCAGCCAGCGCCGCATGATGCGCTGGCCGCCCATGAGCAGCAGGGCCAGCAGGGCCACGGCCTTGAGCAGGGCCAGGCCCAGGGCTGCGAACATTTCCTGCGGCGGGCTACCCAGGGCCGGGATCAGCACCAGCAGCGGCACCACGGCCAGATCCTGGAACAGCAGAATGCCCATGACACGCTTGCCATGCTCGGACTCCAGTTCCAGCCGGTCGGCCATGAGCTTGACCACGATGGCCGTGCTGCTCATGGCCATGACACCCGCGAGCGCCAGGCCGGCCTGCCAGCTGATGGACCAGAGTGCCGGAAAGAGCAGCTGCAGCAGGTAGGCACCGGCCATGGTCAGCAGCATGGTCAGCAGCACCTGCAGCAGGCCCAGGCCAAAAACATGGCGGCGCATGGCGCGCAGACGCGGCAGATTGAATTCCAGCCCGATGGCGAACATCAGGAAGACCACGCCGAATTCGGCCAGATGGCTGACACCCTCGGAGTTCTGGGCCAGGGCCAAGGCATTGGGCCCGATCAGCACGCCTACGGCCAGATAACCCAGCATGGGGGGCAGCTTGAGACTGCGGAACACCACCACACCCAGCACGGCGGCCAGCAGATAGATCAGGGTCAGTTCAAGGCCGCTCATGGCTGAATACTAGCAAGAGAGGCGCCGCTCGATAGAATCTGGTCATGAACGACAGCAAGCAAGCGCGCCCGGCCCTGGCGCTGGACCGGGTCATCCGGCTCGCCCACGAGACCCTGGAGATCGAAGCCGCCGCCGTGCTCGATCTGCGCCAGCGCATTGATGCCGACTTTGCCCGCGCCGTCGAGCTGATCCTGGACCTGCCCGGGCGCGTGGTTGTGATGGGCATGGGCAAGAGTGGCCACATCGGCCGCAAGATGGCCGCTACCCTGGCCTCCACCGGCACTCCTGCCATGTTTGTGCACCCGGCTGAGGCCAGCCACGGCGATCTGGGCATGGTCACCGGCGTCGACCTGCTGCTTGCCATCTCCAACAGCGGTGAATCGGAAGAACTCACCGCCATCCTGCCCGTGCTCAAGCGCCAGGGTGTGCCCTTGATCGCCATGACGGGCAACCCGGCCTCCACCCTGGGTCGCCATGCCGATCTGGTACTCAACACTGCGGTCGAAAAAGAAGCCTGCCCGCTTAACCTCGCCCCCACGGCCAGCACCACGGCCCAGCTGGCGCTCGGTGATGCACTGGCTGTGGCCCTGCTCGATGCCCGCGGCTTCAAGGCCGAGGACTTCGCGCGTTCGCACCCGGGCGGGGCCCTGGGCCGCAAGCTGCTGACCCATGTGAGCGACGTCATGCGCAGCGGCGAGGACGTCCCCAGCGTGCTGCCCGAGGCCGGCTTCAGCGTACTCATGCGCGAGATGAGCGCCAAGGGCCTGGGCGCGACCGCCATCGTGGACGCCGAGCACCGGGTGCTGGGCATCTTCACCGACGGTGACCTGCGCCGCCTGCTGGAAAAAGGCGTGGACGTGCGCCAGGGCAGCGCCCGCGAATTCATGCATCCCAACCCTGCCACCGTGGCGCACGATGCCTTGGCGGTGGAAGCGGCCGAGCTCATGGAAGCGCGTCGTATCACCAGTGTGCTGGTGGTCGATGGCGAAGGCCGTCTGTGCGGCGCCCTTAACAGCAACGACCTGATGCGGGCCAAGGTGATATGAGTTCCGTGCAACCGGCCCTGTCGTTTGCGCCCGAACTGCTGCTGCGCGCCCAGGGCGTGCGCGTGGCCTTTTTTGACGTGGATGGTGTGCTCACCGACGGCGGTCTCTACATCAGCGAGGGTGGTGAAACCCTCAAGCGTTTCCACACCCTCGACGGCCATGGCCTCAAGATGTTGCCGCGTGCGGGCATCACGCCGGCGGTCATCACCGGCCGTGACAGCCCAGCCCTGCGTGTGCGGCTCCAGGCTCTGGGCATCGCGCATGTGCACTACGGCACAGAAGACAAACGTCCTGCGGCCGAACAGACGCTGAAAGCGCTGGGCCTGGACTGGTCGCAGGCGGCCGTGATCGGCGACGACTGGCCCGACCTGCCCGTGATGCAACGCTGTGCCTTCGCCTGTGCCCCGGCCCAGGCGCATGCCGAGGTGCTGGCGCGTGTGCACCACGTCACGCGCGCGACCGGCGGCGCTGGCGCCGCGCGCGAATTCTGCGACCTGCTGCTGGTGGCCAGCGGCCGTTATGCCCAGCTGCTGCAGGAGACGCTGCAGTGATCCGTGTGACGCGCCGGGCCTGGGACCGGCTGTCGATCTACCTGCCACTGATGCTCATGGGCCTGCTGGCCCTGGGCACCTACTGGTTGGTGCGCAGCACGCCGTTGTTCGAACCCGAGGTTCCGGCTCAAGCGCAGCGTCGCGACCCGGACTACCAGATCGAGCGTTTCTCGATCAAGACCTTCGATGGCAGCGGTCGTCTCAAGAGCGAGGTCTTTGGTGAACAGGCCCGGCACTACCCGCATACCGACACCCTGGAGATCGACCAGGTCCGTATCCGCAGCTACAACCAGCGTGGTTTCATGACCGTGGCCACCGCCAAACGTGCCGTCGCCAACAACGATGCCACCGAAGTCCAGCTCATGGGGAATGCCCGGGTCGTGCGAGAAGCCACCGTGGACCGCAGCGGGGTGACCTTGCCGCGTGTGAGTTTCAGCGGCGAATTCCTGCACGCCTTTCTCGACGCCGAGCGCATCAAGTCGCACAAGCCCGTAGAGCTGATGCGTGGCAACGACCGCATCACGGCCGAGAGCCTGGACTACAGCAGCTTTGACCAGGTCATGGAAATGCGAGGACGGGTGCGCGGTACCCTCCTGCCCCCTGCGGCTGTACGCTGAAAGGATGCCGACCATGCAACCGCTGCTTTTCATCACGGGTGCGTCCAGTGGCATCGGCCAGGCGCTGGCACGTTTTGCCTATGACCGGGGCTGGAACCTGGCCCTGGTGGCGCGGCGGGATGCTGAAATGCAGCGTTGGGCCGAGGCACAGGGCCTGGATCCGCAGCGTTATCAGCTGTATGCCGCCGACGTGGCCATCGTGGACAGCATCGTGGCCGCGGGTCAGGACTGCCTGGCCCGGCAAGGTGTGCCGGACGTGGTGGTGGCCAATGCTGGCATCAGCGTGGGCATGGACACGGCCGAACGCGCCGACCTGGAGGTGCTCGCACGCACCCTGGCCGTGAACAACGTGGGCCTGGCCGCGACCTTCCACCCCTTCATCACGCCCATGACCACGCGTGGCAGCGGCCGGCTGGTGGGTATCGCCAGCGTGGCGGGCATCCGTGGCCTGCCCGGTCATGGCGCCTACTGCGCCAGCAAGGCCGGTGTGATCAGTTACTGTGAAAGCCTGCGCGGCGAGTTGCGTGGCAGCGGCGTGCGGGTGGTCACACTCGCGCCCGGTTATGTGGACACGCCGCTCACGCGCAAAAACCGGTATGCCATGCCCTTTTTGCTGAGTCCCGAGGCCTTTGCGGCCCGGGCCTGGCCGCTGATCGAGCGGGGGGTGAGTTACCGTGTGGTCCCCTGGCCCATGGGGGTGGTGGCCAAACTCTTGCGTTTGCTACCTGACGCGCTGTATGACCGCGTGTTGGCCGGGCGGCCGCGCAAGCACCGCGCACCGCCGGCCTGATGCTGCCAAAAGAAAAGGCCCCAGGGGCCTTTTTTGAGAGCGCTGGCAGCTCAATAGCCGCGGCGACCACCGCCACCACCACCACGCGGGTTGCCGTAGGGGCTGCGAAAGCCACCTTCGCCACCCCCGCCGCCGCCTTCGCCCCCTCCATAACCACCGCCTTCACGGCGACCACCACCACCGTAGCCGCCGCCTCCCCCGCCGCCGCCGCCATAACCTCCGCTACGCGGCGGGCGCGGCTCCATCGGGCGGGCTTCATTGACCACCACACTGCGTCCGCCCAGGGGTTGGCCGTTCATGCCGTTGATGGCGGCCTGGGCCTCGGCATCACCGCCCATTTCCACAAAGCCGAAGCCTTTGGAACGGCCGGTGTCACGTTCCATCATGACCTTGGCACTGGTGACGGCGCCGAACTGGCTGAAGGCCTGTTCAAGGTCGCTGTCACGGATCGAATAGGCAAGATTGCCCACATAAAGTTTGTTGCCCATGCAGGGACTCCTGAAAAACCTATGACAAGCGATGGGGTCCCTGAAACGCCAACAATTCGGGTTGTCGATGCGAATTCGGCAGATCACCGCAATCCTGTGACAGGCCTCCCAGCCGCCACTTTTTGATTATTGGCATAGAAATCAGCTCCCGACAAGGTGCTCCAGCCTAGTAAAAACCATGAAAAAAGGGCCCCAGAGGGCCCTTTGTGCGTCAGTTGGTGCTGATCAGTAGCTGTTACGGCCACCGCCGTAACCACCGCCACCACCTTCGCGACGGCCACCGCCACCACCACCACCGTAGCCGCCGCCACCGCCGCCGCCGCCGTAACCACCGCCGCCGCCACCACCACCGTAGCCGCCACCACCGCCACCGCTACGGGGCGGGCGGGCTTCCATCGGACGGGCTTCGTTGACCACCAGGGCGCGGCCGCCCTGTTGCTGGCCGTGCAGCGCGTTGATCGCAGCTTGTGCCTCGGCATCGCTGCCCATTTCCACAAAGCCGAAGCCCTTGGAGCGGCCGGTGTCACGTTCCATCATGACCTTGGCGCTGTTGACGTTGCCGTGGGCGGAAAACGCGCGTTGCAGGTCTTCGTCACGGAAGGAATAGGGCAGGTTGCCCACGTAAAGTTTGCTGCCCATGAAGGGACTCCTCAAAAAGACTCTTGGGTAAGGCGATGGAGTCCGATAGCCGCGAGCAACAAAGCAAGAAAAACTTGAAGAAGACGCATCCGACGAATCACCGCAATTTCAAACCCCCGTCAACCGGGGATTCGCGGCCATTATGCGGTAAATCCGTCAAATTACCAGTATCGGAACCCCGGGCCTGCGCGGTTCTGTAAGAAAACGGGCGTGAATGCGACAGTCCTTCTTTGAAGTGAAGGATCCGACCCATGAAACGCATCGCCCGAAACACGTGCCGGACCTTCCTGCTGGCCGGACTGCTGATGGCGGCCCTGGCATCGGCCCAGGACCTGCGCCTGCCGGCACCCGCCGCCGGGCAGCCACCCTCGCTCCGGGGCCTGACCTTCGAAGACCAGCCGTTTGAGCTGGCCGGACTGCGCGGCAAGGTCGTGCTGGTCGTCTTCTGGTCCACCGCCTGTGCCGTTTGCCGGGACAAGATGGGTGAACTGCGTGCCAACTACGAGGGCTGGCGTGGCCAGCCCTTTGAGCTGGTGCTGGTCCGCCAGGACCGGCGCCTGCAGGACGTGTTGGCCTATGAGCAGATCCTGGCGCTCACGGTGCCCCGCGCCCAGCGTTTCCCCCGGCTCTGGAGCGGTCAGCCCGGTTATGCCGACAGCTTTGGTGCCCAGGGCGTGTTGCCGGCCACCTATCTGATCAATAAAAGTGGCGCCGTGGAAAAAAGCTATCTGGGCCGGATCCCGGCCGAGGCCTGGGACGACATGGCCGACCTGCTGTAAGAAACACGGTGGGGCCACGACTCATGCAGCAGCCGGGCGATGGTCGTCCGGTTTCACCACCCAGGAGTCCATCCATGAACCAACGTGCCATCGTCGCCGCCGCTGCGGCCTCCCTCCTTTCCAGCCTGCTTGTCGCCACCCCCGCCCTGGCCCAGAGCAAGGAGAAGTGCTACGGCATCGCCAAGGCTGGCCAGAACGACTGTGCCAATCTCTCGGGCACACATTCCTGCGCCGGCCAGGCCAAGCTGGATAACGACAAGGGCGAGTGGAAATACGTCGCCAAAGGCAGCTGCAAGCAGATGATGGGCATGACGGCCGACGAAGCCAAGATGGCTGCCGGCAAAAAGAGCTGAGCCCTGCATGACCCTGCCCCGGCCACCCACCCCCGCGCCTGCGCCCCCCGACGCTGCGGGGGTGGGCATAGGCTGGCGGCACCCGCATTACGGCGAACTGCTGGAAACGCTGCCGCGCCTGGCTTTTCTCGAAGTCCACGCTGAGAATTTTTTTGGCGAAGGGGGTGCAGCACTGGCCGTGCTGGAACAGGGGCGTGCTCATTACCCCGTCAGCCTGCATGGTGTGGGCCTGGGCCTGGGCTCCGTCGCCGGGGTCGACCCCGTACATCTGGACCGGCTGGCGGCCCTGGTGAAGCGCATCGAACCCCGGTTCGTGAGTGACCATGCCTGCTTCACCCACGGTGTGCTGCCGGGGCAGGCGGCCCCCATTCATGCCGGTGATCTGCTGCCCCTGCCCTTCAGCCAGGCGGCACTTGATGTGCTGTGCCGCAATGTGCAGATCGTGCAGGAGCGCTTGCGCCGCCCCTTGCTGGTGGAAAACCTCTCGGCCTATGTTGCCTGTCCGGGCAATGAGATGACCG
Source organism: uncultured Hylemonella sp. (assembly GCA_963513855.1). GTDB lineage: Bacteria > Pseudomonadota > Gammaproteobacteria > Burkholderiales > Burkholderiaceae_C > Hylemonella. The sequence goes on along the minus strand of CAUPRZ010000016.1, from coordinate 5,729 downwards.
AGGTCGAATTCCTGCAGGCCCTGGCGCGGCGCAGCGGTTGCGGCCTGCTGCTCGACATCAACAACCTGTACGTGAACGCACGCAACGCCCAGCTGCGCGGTGAATTGACCGATCCCTCGGCGGCCGTGCGCCGGACCCTGGAGGCCCTGGATCCGGCCCATGTAGGAGAAATCCATCTGGCCGGCCATGCCGAGGTGGACGAGGCCGGTGTGCGCCTGGTCATCGACGACCATGGCAGCAGGATCTGTGAAGAAGTCTGGGCCCTGTATGCCCATGCCCGCGACTTGCTGGGGGCGGTGCCCACCCTGATTGAATGGGACACCGGTGTGCCCCCCCTGTCGGTTCTGCTGGAGGAAGCGCAGCGGGCCGAGGACATCCGGAATTTTCAGGGGGCGATGGCATGAGCGCCCAGGCACTGCTCTCCTGGCAACAGTCCTTGCTGGCGGCGCTCTGGGCGCCCACCCACGATGCCGCGAGGAACCGGTTGCGGGTTGCCCAGAGCCAGGCGCAAGACCCTGCACTCTGGCGTGGTCTGGCGGCTTATCGCAGCCATGCGACAGCTCAGGCCCAGCGCGCCTTGTTTGCGGTCTATCCTGCCGTGGCCCGCCTGCTGGGAGAAGAGGATTTTCGGGGGCTCGCACGTCTGCTGTGGCGTGAACACCCGCCGCAAGATGGCGATCTGGCGCGCTGGGGCGGCGCGTTGGCGCAGCAGATCGAGGCCTTGCCCGAGCTGCAGGCCGACCAACCCTTTTTGGCGGACCTCGCGCGGGTCGAATGGGCCCTGCACTGTGCGGCTAGTGCGGCCGATGCCGTGCAGGACCCGGAGAGCCTGGCCTTGCTGGCCAGCGAGGACCCGGCCCATCTGCAGCTGCGTCTGGCCCCCGGCACGGCATGCATTCACAGTGCCTGGCCCGTGGCGAACCTGCTGACGGCCCTGGCCGTGAAGCGCGAGCCTATCCACATGCAGGAGGCGTCGTCGCAAGCGCTACTGGTTTGGCGTTGTGCCTGGAAGCCCAGGTTGCGTGCAGCGCAGCCTGGTGAACCGGCTTTTTTGAACGCGCTGCAACAAGGCCGGTGCCTGGCCCGTGCGCTGGACGAGGCCCCCGACTTCGACCTCACGCCCTGGCTGGCTTGCGCCGTGCACGAGGGCCTGCTGCTGCAGGTGCGGGTGTGCCCGGACACCGCCCTGGCCCCACCCATACCGCAGGAGTGAACGTATGTCCGACCGTTTTTTCCATCAACTGGCCCTGCCCCTGCGCGCCTGGCAGCGCGTGAGCCGGGGCCTGCAGGCCCCGCAGCCGGCGGCGGCCCTGCTGGCGCGTTGGTATGTGGCCCAGGTCTTTTTTCTTTCCGGCCTGACCAAGCTGCGCGACTGGGAGATCACGCTGGCCCTGTTCACCGACGAGTACCAGGTGCCGCTGCTGTCGCCTGCGCTCGCGGCCGTCCTGGGCACCGCGGGTGAGTTGTTCTTGCCCGTCCTCTTGCTGCTGGGGCTGGGGGCGCGTTTTGCCGCTCTGGGCCTGAGCGTGGTGAATGGGGTGGCCGTGATCAGCCTGGCCGAGATTGCGCCGGCTGCCTTGCAGCAGCACCTCCTCTGGGGTGTGCTGCTCGCGGGCTTGGCTATCTGCGGGCCGGGCCGCTGGGCGCTGGAGCAGCGGGTCTGGCCCTGGCTGCGGCGGCGTTGTGGCCTGGCCTGAGCAGGCAGGCTTACCAGTTGGCTTCGCGGTCCGGGGTGGCGCCGATCCTGTGGATGGACAGGTCCGCGCCGTCGAACTCTTCCTCCTGGCTCAGGCGCAAACCCATGCAGAGCTTGAGCACACCATAGACCACGACACCACCCAGCAGGGCCCAGAGCACACCCAGGCCGGTACCGATGAGCTGGGCGCTCAGGGTCACGCCGCCCAGGCCGCCCAGGGCCTTGCTGCCAAAGATACCGGCGGCGATGCCGCCCCAGGCGCCGCACAGGCCATGCAGGGGCCAGACGCCCAGCACATCGTCGATCTTCCATTTGTTCTGCGTGAGCGTGAACATGAAGACAAAGATGGCGCCAGCCACGCTGCCCACCATCAGCGCGCCCAGCGGGTGCATCAGGTCCGAGCCCGCGCACACGGCCACCAGCCCGGCCAGCGGCCCGTTGTGCACAAAACCCGGGTCGTTGCGGCCCAGGGCCAGCGCGGCCAGCGTGCCGCCGGCCATGGCCATCAGGGAGTTGACGGCCACCAGGCCCGAGATCTTGTCCAGGGTCTGGGCACTCATGACGTTGAAGCCGAACCAGCCCACGGTCAGTACCCAGGCGCCGAGCGCCAGGAAGGGAATGCTCGAGGGCGGGTGGGCCGAAACACCACCATCCTTGCGGTAGCGGTTGTAGCGCGCGCCCAGCAACAGCACGGCCGGCAGGGCGATCCAGCCACCCACGGCGTGCACCACGATGCTGCCCGCGAAGTCATGGAATTCCTCGCCCGTTGTGGCCTTGATCCAGGCCTGCACGCCCAGGCCCTGGTTCCAGACGATGCCTTCAAAGAAAGGGTAGACGAAGCCCACGATGATGGCCGTGGCGATCAGCTGAGGCCAGAACTTGGCGCGTTCGGCAATGCCGCCCGAGATGATGGCCGGGATGGCGGCCACGAAGGTCAGCAGGAAGAAGAACTTAACCAGCTCGTAGCCGTTTTTGGCGGCCAGTTGTTCGGCGCCGACCAGAAAGCTGGTGCCATAAGCCACGCCGTAACCGACCAGGAAATAGACCACGGTCGAGACCGAGAAGTCCACGAGGATCTTGATCAGGGCATTGACCTGGTTCTTGCGCCGGACCGTGCCCAGCTCCAGAAAGGCAAAACCCGCGTGCATGGCCAGGACCATGATGGCTCCCAGCAAGATGAACAGGGCATCGGCGCCCTGCTTTAGTGCGTCCATGGTGAGATCTCCAGTGAAGTTGCTTGTCTCTGGTGCAAAAACCAGAAGTTTTTAGAAATGCACCAAGCACAAGCAAAAATCAAGCCAAACAGCGCCATATGGGTGCGTTATGTGCACCAGTCCGGGTTTGTTTGGTTTAGGGGCTTGGAGAAAACCGAATGGCAGCGCTTGGGCTGGCGGCGAAGCAGGAGCGCCTAACAGCAGGGGACTTGGACTTATACTCACCTTCAGCGCCGATTTGAACCCGATTGCGGGCGCCGGAACCCTGGAGTTCCGAAATTCAGCTAAAAAGACGAGCGTTTCGAATGCATGAGACCCGGCCGAGCTGAAGCTCTGTCGGGTTTTGTTTTTTCGAGTCCCGATGTTGATCGCCCAGCCGCAGACCCTGACATTTGATGCCGCCCTGCCCCTGCAGAGCGGCGCGAGCATCCGTGGCTACACCCTGGCCTACGAGACCTACGGCACGCTCAATGCCGACAAGTCCAATGCCGTGCTGATCTGCCACGCGCTCAACGCCTCGCACCACGTGGCCGGCGTCTACGAGGGCCAGCCCAAGAGCGAAGGCTGGTGGGACAACATGATCGGCCCGGGCAAGCCGGTGGACACGAACCAGTTTTTTGTCATCGGCGTCAACAACCTGGGTTCCTGCTTCGGCTCGACCGGGCCCATGCATGTGAACCCGGACACGGGCAAGGTCTATGGCGCCGATTTCCCCGTGGTGACCGTGGAAGACTGGGTCAACGCCCAGGCGCGTCTGCTCGATGTGCTGGGCGTCCAGACCCTGGCGGCCGTCATGGGCGGCAGCCTGGGCGGCATGCAGGCCCTGAGCTGGACGCTGCAGTACCCGGGGCGCGTGCGCCACGCCGTGGTGGTGGCCAGCGCGCCTAACCTGAACGCCGAGAACATCGCTTTCAACGAAGTGGCGCGCCGTGCCATCGTGACCGACCCCGATTTCCACGGCGGACATTTCTACGAACATGGGGTGATCCCCAAACGCGGCCTGCGCATCGCGCGCATGATCGGCCACATCACCTACCTCAGTGATGACGTGATGAACGAGAAGTTCGGACGACAGTTGCGCGAAGGCATCGACCTCAAGTACAGCACGCAGGACATCGAGTTTCAGATCGAAAGCTATCTGCGTTACCAGGGCGACAAGTTCAGCGAGTACTTCGACGCCAACACCTACCTGCTCATCACACGCGCGCTTGACTACTTTGATCCGGCACACCGCCACGACGGTGATCTGAGCCGCGCCCTGGCCGCGGCACGCTGCAAGTTCCTGCTCGTGAGCTTCACGACCGACTGGCGCTTTTCACCGGCGCGCAGCCGAGAGATCGTCAAGGCCCTGCTCGACAACCGGCGCGAGATCAGCTACGCCGAGATCGATGCCCCGCACGGGCACGACGCCTTCCTGCTCGACGACGCGCGTTACATGAACCTGGTGCGCTCCTACTTCCAGAACATTGCCGGGGAGGCCGCAATATGAGCGACCGCACGACGCTGGAGGCCATCGCCAGCCTGGTGCCGCCGGGTTCGCGTGTGCTGGACCTGGGCTGCGGCGACGGTGCCCTGCTGGCGCACCTGCAGGCCGCACGCGGTTGCACGGGCTACGGCATCGAGATCGCTGATGCCAATGTGCTGGCCTGCGTGCAGCGTGGTGTCAGCGTGATTCAGCTCAACCTGGACGAGGGCCTGACCCTGTTTGGCGACCAGAGTTTCGACGTGGTGCTGCAGATCGATACCCTGCAACACCTGCGCAATGCCGAGACCGTGCTGCGCGAAACCGCACGCGTGGGCCGCACCGGCATCGTGGCCTTCCCCAACTTCGCACACTGGCCCAACCGGCTCAGTGTGTTGCGTGGTCGTATGCCGGTGACGCGTCGCCTGCCCTACCAGTGGTACGACACGCCCAATATCCGCGTCGGCACACACGCCGACCTGGAAGTGCTGGCTGAGCGCAAGGGCCTGCAGGTCATGGACAGTTTTGGCCTGCACAACGGCCGTCTGATCCGCTGGCTGCCCAATCTGCGCGCCAGCACGGCCGTGCTCAAGTTCTCACGCTGAACCTTCACCAGGGGCCCGACCATGTCCACCGATCCGTCCAGCAGCCCCGAAGCCCGCGCTGCCAAGGCCCGCGCCTTGCTGGCGGGTGCGACCGAAGTCTTCGACGCAGCGGCCGTGCAAACGGCGCTGGCGCGTATGGCCGAGCAGATCAATGCCCGTTTTGCGCAAATGGAAGCGCCGGCCTTTCCCCTGGTCCTCGGGGTCATGGGTGGGGCCGTGGTCTTTGCCGGCCAGATCCTCACGCGCTTCAACTTCCCGCTGGAGTTCGACTACATCCACGTCACCCGCTACGGTGCCAAGGACCAGGGTGGACGCATCGAGTGGAAGGTTGAACCCCGTGCCGAGGTGCGGGGCCGCACGGTCATCGTGCTCGACGACATCCTCGATGAGGGTGAGACCCTGGCGCACGTGAAAGAACGTCTGCTGGCCATGGGTGCCGCCGAGGTGCTGCTCGCGGTGTTTGCCGACAAGGACATCGGCAAGTCCAAGCCCGCCCATCCCGACTATGTGGGCCTGGTCCTGCCCAACAAGTTCGTGGTCGGGTACGGCATGGACGCCTACGGCTACTGGCGCAACCTGCCGGGCATCTGGGCGCTGGACATCTAAGCGGAGGCGCCTCGCGACACGAGGTGCTTCAAGAGCCGTAGCCCATGGTCCGGGGCAACCAGAGCACGATCTCGGGGAAGACGGTCAGGGCCACCAGCAGCCCCAGCAGCATCACCAGGAAAAGCCAACCCTCGCGCATCATCTCG
>CAUPRZ010000015.1:0-14720 GCA_963513855.1 uncultured Hylemonella sp. | reverse complement strand
TGGCGGTACCAAGGACACCTGGATCCTGGAAAACTGAAAGCGAGGCCTACCATGTTAAGTCGCACCGCTGATCACCTCTACTGGATGAACCGCTACACCGAGCGCGCGGAGAACACCGCGCGCATGCTCAATGTGAACTACGAGACCTCGCTGCTGCCGCAGTCGGCGGCCGTGGCCCAGGTGGGCTGGCAGGGTCTCTTGTCCATCAGCGAGCTGCTGCCGTCCTACACCGCGCTGTATGGCGAGGTCACGCCCCAGAGCGTGATGGAGTTCATGGTCTGTGACGAGGGCAACCCCTCATCCATCATCTCCTGTCTGCGCGCTGCGCGCGAGAATGCGCGCGCCGTGCGCGGTACGCTGACCACCGAGGTCTGGGAAACCCAGAACCAGACCTGGCTGGAGGTCAACCGCATGCTCAAGGGGGGGGCGCTGGCACGGGATCCCGGCGAGTTCTTCGAGTGGGTCAAGTTCCGCTCCCACCTCTCGCGTGGTGTGGCCGTGGGCACCATGCTCATGGACGAGTCCCTGCACTTCATGCGCCTGGGCACCTTCCTCGAACGCGCCGACAACACGGCGCGCCTGGTGGACGTGAAGTTTCACGCCGCGCAGCGCGACTTCTTCGGTAACGGCAAGCAGAAGGACCAGGAGTACGACTTCTACCACTGGAGCGCCATCCTGCGCAGCGTCAGCGGCTTCGAGATCTACCGCAAGGTCTACCGCGACGTGATCCGACCCGAGCGTGTGGCCGAGCTGCTGATCCTGCGTCCCGACATGCCGCGTTCCCTGCACGCCAGCATGAACGAGGTGGTCAGCAACCTGCGTCTGGTCAGCAGCGACGACGACAGCGAAACCCTGCGCCACGCGGGCAAGCTGCGCGCCGAGCTGCAGTACGGCAGCATCGAGGAGGTCCTGGCCACCGGTCTGCACGCTTTCCTGACCGAGTTCCTGGACCGGGTCAACACCATCGGTTCACGCATCAGCCGCGACTTCCTCATGCCTGAAGTGGCCTGAGCTGCCAGCCGGGCCTGACGGGAGGCCGCTGTCGTTAAGATGGCGGGTCCCTCCCCAACGATCGAAGTGATTCCGCATGACCTACTGCGTCGCCGTCCGCAATGAAGCCGGACTGGTTTTCCTGTCCGACTCACGCACCAATGCCGGTGTGGACCAGATCAACACCTTCCGCAAGATGCACGTCTACGAGGTGCCGGGTGAACGGATCATGGTGCTGCTCACCGCCGGCAACCTGGCGGTCAGCCAGTCCGTGGCCAGCGGCCTGCGGGTGCAGATGCAGGCCCAGGGGGAAAAGCACCTGGGCAACGCGCCCAATATGTTCTCGGCTGCCAAGATCGTGGGCGAGGCCGTGCGCAAGGTGCACGCGCGCGACGCCGAGTCGCTCAAGGAATTCGGCATCGAGTTCAACGTCAGCCTGATCTTCGGCGGCCAGATCCGGGGCGAGGAGCCGCGCCTCTTCAACGTCTACTCCGCCGGCAACTTCATCGAGGCCACACCCGAGACGCCCTATTTCCAGATCGGCGAATCCAAATACGGCAAACCCATCCTGGACCGTGTGATCGGCGGCCAGCTCAGCCTGGACGAGGTGGCCAAGTGCTGCCTGATCTCCATGGACTCGACCATGAAGTCCAACCTCTCGGTCGGCTTGCCGCTGGATCTGATGTGCTATGAAAAAGATAGCTTACAGGTTCAGCATCGCGCCCTGATCGACAGCAAGGACCCCTACTTCGCCTCCTTGCGCGAGCGCTGGGCCGAGCAGCTGCGCAAGGTCTTCAACGAGTTGCCTGCGCCGGCCTACTGGAAGTAGCCGAAGACCGGCCTTAGACCAGGGCTCCCGTGGATCTGGCTTCGCCAGTCCACTGGGAGCGCCCCCCTTCCGCCGCAGGCGAGAAAGGGGCTGAGGGCTGCGGCTCCAAGCCTGCCTGCGCAGGCTTGGACAGGCCGAAGAGCCACGGCCTCTGGCCGTGAGCACGTGGCGGCGTAGCCGCTCGGGGGGTTAAGTTCCAATCACTCCGCCGTCGCGCTTGCGAATGACGACGGTGGCCGAGCGCGGACGCGCACCGGCCTTGCCCGACGGCCAGTTGGAGAGCTTGCCCGGTTCGGCCGGATCGCTGCGTTCCGAGGGGCTCTCACCCGGGTGCTGGATGTTGACGAACATCGTGCGTCCATCGGGCGTGGCCGTGGCGCCCGTGATCTCGCAGCCGCTGGGGCCCGTGAGGAAACGGCGGATCTCGCCCGTGGCCGGGTCGGCCGCCAGCATCATGTTGTTGCCCAGGCGGGCCAGGTCACCCTTGCCCATGGCCGAGGTCGACATATCGGTCTGGATCCACAGCACACCACGCGCATCGGTCCACAGGCCGTCCGGGCAGGCGAACATGTCGCCCTTGATGTTGCCGCGCGCTTCGGCGCGGGTGTTGGCCGGGTCACCGGCCAGCACGAAGTGGTTCCACTTCAGCGTGGTGGCGTGGAAGTCGCCGTCTTCCTTCCAGCGGATGATGTTGCCCATGCTGTTGTTGGCGCGCGGGTTCATGGCATCCGTGCCCGGGTTCTTGCCCACGGCGCGGTTGCTGTTGTTGGTCAGCGTGCAGTAGACCCAGCCGTTTTTGTCCACGTCGATCCACTCGGGGCGGTCCATCTTGGTCGCACCCAGCAGGTCGCTGGCCTGGCGGCTCTTGATCAGCACTTCACCTTGGTCGGTAAAACCGTTGGCCGCGGTCAGCGGGCCCTGGCCGTGCGTGAGCGGCAGCCACTGGCCGCTGCCATCGGCGTTGAACCTGGCCACGTAGAGCGTGCCGTGGTCCAGCAGCTCGGCATTGGCGCGGGCACCGCCCGACTGGATGCGGTCGCGGCTCACGAACTTGTAGATGTATTCGAAACGTGCGTCTTCACCCATATAGACCACGGCGCGGTCGTCCTTGGTCACAGCCACCGTCGCGCCCTCGTGTGCGGCACGGCCCAGGGCCGTGCGTTTGACGGGGGTGGAGCTGGGGTTCATCGGGTCGATTTCGACCACCCAGCCGAAGCGGTTGGGCTCGTTGGGGTTTTTGGTCGCGTCGAAGCGCGCGTCGTGTTCATGCCAGCGGTAGCCGCCGGCCCCACCTTTTTTCAGACCCCAGCGGGCTTCGTGCGGGGTCTGGGTGTCGCCGCCGTTGAAGTAGTTGATGAAGTTCTCTTCGCAGGTCAGATAGGTGCCCCAGGGCGTGATGCCGCTGCCGCAGTTGTTGATGGTGCCCAGCACCCGGCGACCGCTGGGGTCGGCGGCGGTCTGCATCAGGGGGTGGCCTGCGGCCGGGCCACCCACCGTCATCGGGGTGCTGGCCGTGATACGACGGGCCCAGGGGGAGGGGGTCACCAGGGCCCACTGGCCGCCTTTGTTCTCGACCTCGATGACAGAGACACCGTGTGCAGCCTGGGCCTTGCGCACCTTCTCCGGCGTCCAGGTCTTCATGCCGTCGGGGAAGAGCAGGCCCTCGTCCGTGTACTCGTGGTTCATCACCAGCAGGCCGCTCTGCGAACCGTTCTGGGCGAAGTAGTGGATGCCGTCGTGGTGCATGCCCAGCTGCGTTTCCTGCTGGGCGGCGCTGTTGCTGGCGTCTTCCTTGTAGGCGTGGTTCTCGCCGGACAGGCCCACCGGCTCACCCCAGGGGGCGATGACCTGGGCCACATACCCTTCGGGCACGGTGATGGTGTCGGCGGTCGAGATCGGCACGCTCTTGAAACCCAGCAGGGGCCCACCACCCAGGCTGGCGCAGCCGGCCAGGGCCGAGGCACCAGCCAGCGGGGCCAGCAGCTGGCTGACGGCGGCGCCCAGGCCACCTTGCAGCACCGTGCGGCGGCTCAGGGCGGAAAGGGTGTGGATGTCGGGGTTGGAGGAACAGTTGCTGTTCTCCATGGAGGAATAGTCTTTGGCCATGATCTCGCTTTACCGGGGTAGAAAAAACGCCGGTCAAACGACCGGGCCTGCCCCGGTTTTTAAGGCAGCAAGATGACAGGAAGAAGACAGCCCGTGGATGCCAGGGCCAAGGCGGGGGTCAGGCGTTGGCGCTGAACTTGGCGTACGCCGCTTCGTCCATCAGCGCATCGAGTTCGGCCGCGCGGCTGAGCTTGAGCTTGTAGAACCAGCCGGTGGCCAGGGGTTCGCTGTTGGCCAGGGCCGGGTCGGCGCGCAGGGCCTCGTTGACTTCGGTCACCGTGCCGCTGACCGGGGTGTAGACGTCGGCGGCGGCCTTGACGGACTCCACCACACCGGCGATCTCGCCGGCCGCCAGCACCTTGCCCACGGCGGGCAGGTCCACAAACACGATGTCGCCCAGGGTGTCCTGCGCGTGCACGGTGATGCCCACCACACCCGTTTCGCCTTCCACTCGCACCCACACGTGTTCGTCGCTGAACCTGATCATGTCCGTCACTCCGTTATCGAGGGGCCGATCTTAACCGTCCGGGCATGAAAAAACCGGCCCAAGGGCCGGTTTTGCAGGGGAAGCAACGAGGCTTCAGGCTTCAGTAACGGGGACGGCCACCGCCGCCGCCGCCGCCGTAACCGCCGCCGCCGCCTTCACGACGGCCGCCACCGAAACCACCGCCACCACCACCGGTGCGGGGTTCCATCGGACGGGCGATGTTCACGACCATGTCGCGGCCGTCAACGTTCTGGCCGTTCATGCCGCGGATCGCAGCTTCGGCTTCTGCCGGGCTGGACATTTCCACGAAGCCGAAGCCCTTGGAACGACCGCTGTCGCGGTCCATCATGACCTTGGCCGACTGAACGCCGCCAAACTCACTGAATTTTTGTTGGAGGTCGTCGTCACGCACCGAGTAGGAGAGATTGCCGACGTAAAGCTTGCTGCTCATAGGAGAGCCTTTCAAAAAATGCGTCCAGGATCAAAAAACTGGAACGCAGGGGAGATGACGGGCCGGGCGGCCTGTCAACGGAAAGTGCGCCGGGGCGCCGAGGGGGCGCCGCCAGAGCGGGGTTCGAGGTGACGGAAGGTGATGCGACCCTTGCCCAGATCATAGGGCGAGAGTTCAAGCGACACCTTGTCGCCGGCCAGGATACGGATGTGGTGCTTGCGCATCTTGCCGCCGGTGTAGGCGATCAGGCTGTGGCCGTTGTCCAGCGTCACGCGAAAGCGCGAGTCGGGCAGGACTTCTTCAACCTTGCCTTGCATCTCGATCAGTTCTTCCTTGGCCATGCAAAATTCCTTGTGATGATGTGCGAGTGTAGGGGCAACTCAGGCAGCGCAATGGCGCTGCTGCAACCAGTTGCGGCCTTCGGCCTCAGCGTAACGCAGGGCGCTTTCGCGCGTGTTGAATTCCGGCACCAAGCGGAAGACACGATCATGCATGCCGTTGCGGATCGAAACCGAGGCTGTGTAGAGGCCCGACTCTGTGGGTCGGGTGAGGGGTGAGACAAGGTACTTGCCCACCGAAAAAGCTTTTTCCAGGGTGGTGTTCATATTGTTGCGCACAGTTCTGTGGCTGCGCGTCGTCAAATTTTGGGTCGCTGCGCACAGGGCGCTGCGTTGCGGCATATGCCGCCGGGTTCCGGCCAGGGGTCAGGAATACAGACCGGAGATGAAGCTTGCCGCGGGGGAGGGGAGTGTGACGACCGTGGGGGCCGGTGAGAGCGGCCGGTCGGGCGGGGCAGGCGGTGTGAGAGTCGCGGGCCGTGTCAGACAACAGTTGCTGCAAAGGTAAGCAAATCGCAGTAACCCGCGTATTGTACTCGGGATTTGGGCCCCGCGTGGGAAACATCTGGTGCGGCAACCCTAATCCCCTACCTTGAGCGCCCCACGGCGGATCTGGTCCCGCTCCAGGCTCTCAAAAAGCGCCTTGAAGTTGCCCTCGCCAAAGCCCTCGTCGGCCTTGCGCTGGATGAACTCGAAAAACACCGGGCCCAGCAGGGTCTGGCTGAAGATCTGCAGCAGCAGGCGGGGTTTGCCGTCCTTGGTACTGCCATCCATCAGGATGCCGCGTGCCTGCAGCTCGGGCACGGGTTCGCCGTGGCCGGGCAGGCGTTCCTGCAGCATCTCGTAATAGATGTCGTTGGGCGCCGTCATCAACGGCACACCGGCCAGCTGCAGAGCGTCCACCGTGGCGATCAGGTCGTCACTGAGCAGGGCGATGTGCTGGATGCCTTCGCCGTTGAACTGCATCAGGAACTCCTCGATCTGCCCGCTGCCGCCCTTGCCCGATTCCTCGTTGAGGGGGATGCGGATCAGCCCGTCGGGTGCCGTCATGGCGCGGCTGGTCAGGCCCGTGTACTCGCCCTGGATGTCGAAGTAGCGGATCTCGCGGAAGTTGAACAGCCGTTCGTAGAACTGGCTCCAGAAGCTCATGCGCCCGCGGTACACGTTGTGCGTGAGGTGGTCGATGATCTTCAGACCATGCCCGCGCGGGTGCCGGTCCACACCCTCCAGAAATTCGAAGTCGATGTCGTAGATGCTCTTGCCGTCCTCATAACGGTCGATCAAATAGAGTGGCGCCCCACCTATGCCCTTGATGGCCGGCAGGCGCAGCTCCATGGGGCCGGTGGGCACGTCCACCGGCTGTGCACCCAGCTCCAGTGCGCGGGCATAGGCCTTGTGGGAGTCGCGCACACGGAAGGCCATGGCGCAGGCGCTGGGCCCGTGTTCGGCCGCGAAATAACCCGCCAGGCTCTTGGGCTCACGGTTCACGATGAAGTTGATGTGGCCCTGGCGGTAGAGCAGCACGTCCTTGCTGCGGTGGCGTGCCACCAGCGAGAAGCCCATCTTTTGGAACAGGGGCTCCAGGGCATGGGGGGCGGGCGAGGCGAATTCGACGAACTCGAAGCCGCACAGGCCCATGGGATTGTCAAACAGATCAGCCATGAGAAATCTCCAAACAATGATCAGGTGCGCACCGACGCCGGTGCGCGCGCACGGTTCAGCGTGCGGCGGCCGGTGGCGCGCAGGGCCGTCCGCGCGTGCTGCGCGCGAGGTGCTGGCCGACGATCAGAAAATGGACATTCATGGTGCTCGGCCCTAGGTTAACCGATTGCGCCCGGGCGCACCATGTCTTCGGCCTTGACCCAACGGTCGAAGTCCGCCCCGCTCACATGGCCCAGGGCCAGCGCGGCTTCACGCAGGGTTGTGCCCTGCTTGTGCGCGTGCTTGGCAATCGCGGCCGCCTTGTCGTAACCGATGTGGGGGGCCAGGGCCGTCACCAGCATGAGCGAACGGTCCAGCAGTTCCTGGATGCGCTCGCGCAGCGGTGTGATGCCGCGTGCGCAATGTTCTTCGAAGCTGGCCATGCCGTCGGCTAGCAGGCGGATGCTTTGCAGCACGTTGTGGGCGATCAGTGGTTTGAAGACGTTGAGCTCGAAGTTGCCAGATGCTCCCCCCATGCCCACGGCCACGTCATTGCCCTGCACCTGGCAGCACAGCATGGTGAGCGCCTCGCACTGCGTGGGGTTCACCTTGCCCGGCATGATGGAGCTGCCCGGCTCGTTCTCGGGGATGGCGATCTCGCCCAGGCCCGAACGCGGGCCCGAGGCCAGCCAGCGCACGTCGTTGGCGATTTTCATCAGCGCCACGGCCAGCGTGCGCAGCGCGCCGTGTGCGGCCACCAGCTCGTCATGCGCTGCCAGGGCCGCGAACTTGTTGGGCGCGCTCGTGAAGGGCAGGTGCATGGCCTGGGCCAGTGCGGCCGCCACACGGGTGCCGAACTCGGGGTGGGTGTTCAGTCCCGTGCCCACGGCCGTGCCGCCGGCGGCCAGAGCGTAAAGCGCGGTCAGCGCGTTTTTGATGACGCCCTGTGCGTGGTCCAGCTGCGCCACATAAGCCGAGAACTCGTCACCGAGTGTCAGCGGCGTGGCGTCCTGCAGGTGGGTGCGGCCTATCTTGACGATGCCCGCAAACTCTGCCGCCTTGGCGGCCAGCGTGGCGCGCAGCTGGGCCAGCGCGGGCAGCAGATGTTGCGCCAGGGCCTGGGCTGCGGCCACGTGCATGGCTGTGGGGAAGATGTCGTTGGACGACTGGCCCAGGTTCACGTCGTCATTCGGGTGCACCTTGCGCCCGTTGCCGCGCGGCCCGCCCAGCAGCTCCGAGGCGCGGTTGGCCAGCACCTCGTTCATGTTCATATTGCTCTGCGTGCCCGAACCCGTCTGCCAGACCGAGAGCGGAAACTCGCCGGGGTGTTTGCCGGCCAGCACCTCGTCGGCTGCGGCCACGATGGCCTGGGCCTTCTCGGGCGGCAGTTGGCCCAGATCCTGGTTCACGCGTGCACAGGCCCGCTTGACCTGGGCCAGGGCCAGTACCAGCTCGGGCGGCATGCGCTCGGTGGAAATCGCGAAGAACTGCAGCGAGCGCTGCGTCTGCGCGCCCCAGAGCTGCTGGGCCGGCACTTCGATGGGGCCGAAGGCGTCGCGCTCGGTGCGCGTGGTGTGTGCGGTAACAGACACAGGGATGCTCCCTTTGGGTGATGGGTCATTACACACCGCTCATTGTGCGTAGCGCAATATGCGAGTTCAATACACCGAGTGAGCCTGCCCTGCCGGGCGGGCCCTGAAAGGAAACCAGATATGACGCCTCAGTACACCGAGTTCTGCGAACTCTTCGCGCAGTTGGGCTTGCCCAGCGATGTGAAAGACATCTCCGCCTTCATCCAGAGCCATACCCCCCTGAACCCCGCGACCCGGCTGGAAGACGCCAGCTTCTGGACGCCTGCGCAGGCTGCGCTGCTGCGCGAGCAGCTTCAGGCCGACGCGAACTGGGCCGCCGTGGTGGACCGGCTCAACTTGGCCCTGCGTGCCGTCAAGCCCTGAACGCTTCTCGGCAATGCCCCTGCGCCAGCAGGTGCTGCAGGGTGGCTCCACAATGCGCGCTGTTTCACCACCCGCTCTATCCCGGAGACTCCCATGCCCATTTCCATGTACCAGGCCAGCGTGCCGCGTTTCATCAACATCCTAGGTAACCTCAGCGCCATCCTGGACAAGACCCAGGCCCATGTGGACGCGAAGAAGCTGGACGAAACCGCGTTGACCGGTTTTCGCATCTACCCCGACATGCTGCCCATGGCCCGCCAGATCATGATCGCCACCGACACCGCCAAGGGCCTGGCTGCGCGCCTGGCCGGTGTGGACATTCCGGTCTATGAAGACACGGAAAAGACCCTGGCTGAACTCAAGGCCCGCATCGCCAAGACCATCGCCTACCTGCAGACCTTCACGCCGGCGCAGATTGATGGCACGGAAGACAAGGAGATCGTCATCAAACGCGGCGACAAAGAAACCCGCTACACCGGCATGCAGTTCATGCTGGGCCACGCCGTGCCCAATTTCTACTTCCACGTGACCACCACCTACGCCATCCTGCGGCACAACGGGGTGGAGATCGGGAAGAGGGATTACCTCGGCAATCCCTGAGGCGTCTGCTTCCTTCACAACAGAACGGGGCCATGCGGCCCCGTTCTGTTGGGTGAGGGGTGCGTTTACTGCACCGGCAACATGCCCTTGGCGCGGATGGTCTGTGCCGCATCTGCGCCGGTGAGCGTGGACAGGAAGGCTTGCGCGGCCTGCGGGTGACGGCTAGTCGCGCTTACGGCACCGGCATAGGTGGTGTAGTTCTGGATGGCATCGGGCAGGGACGCAACCAGCTGGGCACCCGCCACAGGCAGGATCTCGCTGATCTGGTGGATGGCCAGATCGGCCTCGCCGCTCACCAGTTTGTCGGCCACCAGGCCGCCGGGCACCAGCACGGCCTTGGCGCGCACGGCCTCGGCGATGCCCATGCGCTGGAACAGTCCGTCCAGGTAGATACCGCTGGAGCCGCCCGCGGCTGGGTCGATGTAGGCCACCTTGCGTGCGGCCAGCACGGCCTGCTTGAAATCTTCCACGCTGACCATGGCGGGTTGCGGTGCGCCAGCCTTCACGGCCACACCGATGGCCACCCTGGCTAGCGGCGCCACGCTGGCGGCCGTCACCTTGCCCTCGGTGGCCAGGGTCTTGAGCCCGGCCGGGGTGAGCACCAGCACGTCAAAGCTTTCGCCGGCAGCGACACGCTTGGCCAGCGCGCCCGTGGTGTCGTTCTGTACGTCCACTTTGTGGCCGGTGCTGGCCTCGAAAGCCGGCACCAGGGCCACCACCACCGGCTTGAAGGCGCCCGTGGTCAGCACCTTGAGGGTGTCGGCCTGGGCTAGGGTGGCCGTAAGGGCCAGGGTGGGTAATCGCAGAAAGGCAAGCAGGCGCATATGAGATATCTAGGGCAAGATGTGGTGGTGACATTCTAGGGAGCAAACGTCGCGAGGCCTAGTCATGCAGAGCCCCCTGTCGGCAGGCTTTTGATCACACACGTGTGCTGGCGTACAGAACTTTTTTGCTTCGGCGCTAGGCTGCATGGGGGATGCTGTTGCACAGCAGGCCCCCAGCCTGTTGGCATCATCTGCGTGAAAACCCTGGAGACATCGCATGCTCATGTACGCCTTGAGATACCGTGTAGTGAGGTCTCTGACTGTGCGATATTGCCTCCCTATCGCCGTCATGGCACTGGCATTGCTGATGCCTGACCTTGGTGCGACACCCATCTGTAGCTGGGTGGATGCGAACGGGCGAACGCAGATGTCTGATGCAGTTCCAGACAGGTACAAGAATAGTGCAAGCTGCATCAACTCCCAGCGTTACGAACTTTCATCCGAGCAGCAGCGGGAAGCTGAAAAACGCGCGGCTGATGATTGGGCGCTGTCGCACAGCCAGGGCGAGGGGGCTCCCCAGGTTTTGCCTTCAAGCACTCCCAGGTCTGCCAGTGCGCAGCCACCCACCAGCGCGAAGCGGCCGATTGAGGTCGTGACGGACAGGACGGACTGCCCGACATGGTGGCGTATTTATGACGAGAGCAGCGCATGCTTCGGCCCCTTCAAGACGACACGAGGAGGCATCAAGCCGGAAGCCTTCGATCTCTGCAACGAAGTGCCAAGTCCCGAACCCAAGTGCGGCCCTCGAAGGAACTGATGCGAGGGCAGTTTGTTGTCCAGGACGCGCTCCAGATGTCTTTTTTCCCAGGCACATAGGATGGCCTCAGGCAGAAAGAGGTGCGCCCTTTGTCATTTGTATTAGGCTACGCAGCCACATCCAATCAGCAGGAGTCAGGGATGCCCGCACAACGTCTGCAATTCACGATCACCATCGCCGCCCCAGTCGCCCGGGTCTGGGAACTGATGCTCGGCCCCGAGAGCTACAAGGACTGGACTTCGGCTTTTGCCGAGGGCTCCTATTACGAAGGCGCCTGGGCGCAGGGCGCACGCATCCGTTTTCTCTCTCCCTCAGGTGACGGCATGGTGGCCGAGATTGTGGAGTGCAGGCCGCATGCGTTCATCTCGGTTCGCCACCTGGGCCATATCGTTCAGGGCGTGGAAGACTACGACAGCCCCGCCGTGCGGGCCTGGGCACCGGCCTATGAGAACTACAGCTTCAAGGCCGTGCCCGGCGGCACGGAGCTGCTGATCGACCAAGACATCAGCGCCGAATACGAGCAGTACATCCGTGAGGCCTGGCCGCGGGCCCTGCAGCGCCTGAAGGTGCTGTGCGAACAGGCCACCTGAGCGCGTCAGTCAAGCGCGGCGCGTCTGCCACGTGTGCTGACATCCAACGTTGAGCGACCGTTCTCACATTTCCTTACCGTCCGCAGGAGGGCAAATGCAGGGTGCAGCAGGGAGCGGGGCTTAAGATGGCGCGCGGCCAGCAGCACCTGCCCGGGGTGTCTTTTCCCCGGCATGCGATGAGCCCCAACAGAAAGAGGCGCAGCATGGATCTACAAGAAGCGGGTCAGCAGTGGGAAACGCTGCACCAGCGCTGGGTCACTGCCCATCAGGAAGCCCGGCGCATGGAACAGAAGCACTTCCTGCGCTACAAGTCCTTTGCTGAGGGCAAGGGGCTGGCCCCGAGCGCCGAAGAACTGGCGCTGATCGAGCCGCTGCGGCGCGTCGCCAATGACGCCCAGGCAGACCGCGACGAGTTCACGCGCAGGGTGTTTCGCGGTTTCTCCAACTGAGCCGCCAACTCGCCACCCTTGGACGGCGGCGCCTGTCGCCATCACATCCCGCTATAGGTCGGCCCGCCGCCGCCTTCGGGTGTGACCCAGACGATGTTCTGTCGCAGACCTACCAGACTTTCGTCCCACTTTTCCCCGTCACCCTCTTGGGCTCGAAGTGCTTGAGCAGCCAGTCGATCAACACGCGGACCTTGGCGGGCATCTGCTGGCTGGTCTGGAAGACGAGGTAGATGTCGGCCGGTGGGGGTGACCAGTCCGTCAGCAAGGGGACGAGTTCTCCCGTGCGCAGATGCGGGGCGACTTCCCAGAGTGAGCGAATCAGAATGCCCTGACCGTCCAGGGTCCAGGACAGGGCGGAGTTGCCGTCATTGGTGCTGAGTTTCGAACGGACCTTGACGGTCTCCGATTCGCTGCCGTTGCTGAAATGCCAGGTGCCGAAGGTTTCGTTGGCTTCGCGGATGAAGATGCAGCTGTGGCGTCCCAGGTCCCGGGGGTGCGTGGGTGTGCCCATCGCTGACAGATAACTGGGCGCGGCGCATAGGATGCGGCGGTTCCTGGCCAGCAGACGGGCCGTCAGACGGCTGTCCGCGAGTTCGCCGAAGCGGACCATCAGGTCGAAGCCCTGGTCGACAAGGTTGACGGACTTCTCGCTCAGGTGGAGCTGCACGTCGATCTTCGGAAACTCACGCACGAAGCTGGAAAGGGCGGGGGTCACATAGGTCCGGCCGAAGCCGAAGGTCGCCGCGATCTTCACCGTGCCCTGGGGTTGCAGGCGTCCGCCGGCAATGCTGCTTTCCAGCGCCTCCATCTCCTCCAGCAGGCGCACGCCTTCCATCAGATAGGTCTCACCCTCGGGCGTCAGGCTGATCTTGCGTGTGGTGCGGTTCATGAGGCGCACGCCGAGCCGCTTTTCCAGCAGTGCCAGCCGTCGGCTGATGACCGGGGGCGTCACGCCCAGCTCCTGTGCTGCTGCGGCCATGTTGCCGAGCTTGACGATGAGTGCGAACAACTTGACGTCGGAGAAGGTATCCATTGTTGTCAATGAAACACTAAAGAATGAATAATATTTGAATTATTGCCAATAAGTTCATGGTTAGTATGGGCCACCTCGACCTATACGAAGGAGACACTCATGACCCGATGGATTTCCGTGGCGGCCGGCCTGCTGCTGGTCTGCGGCGCTGCCTCAGCGCAAACGAATTACCCCGACAAACCGATCAAGCTGGTCGTTCCCTACGCCCCGGGTGGCAGCGCCGATATCACGGCGCGTCTGATCAGCGATGCGCTGGCCAAGGCGGTGGGCGGCACGATCTTCATCGAGAACAAGGGTGGCGCGGGCGGCAACCTGGGTGTCGACTTCGTGGCGAAGTCCGCAGGCGATGGCTACACCATCGGTCTGCAGACCGTGTCGCTGGCCATCAATCCCGGGCTCACACCCAAGATGCCTTACGACACGCTCAAGGACCTGGCGCCCATCGGCATGATCGCCAGCTCGCAGCACGTGCTGGTGACGAGTGCGAACTTTGC
This sequence comes from uncultured Hylemonella sp., assembly GCA_963513855.1. Classification (GTDB taxonomy): domain Bacteria; phylum Pseudomonadota; class Gammaproteobacteria; order Burkholderiales; family Burkholderiaceae_C; genus Hylemonella. The sequence goes on along the minus strand of CAUPRZ010000015.1, from coordinate 1,176 downwards.
GGCCAAGAGCGTGGCCGATGTGATCAAGCTGGCCAAGGCCAAACCCGGTACCCTGAGCTACGGCTCGGCCGGCCCGGGCAGCACCTTCCATATGTCGGCCGAACTGTTCAAGGCAGTGGCTGGGGTGTCCATCCTCCACATACCCTACCGCGGCGGCGGCCCGGCACTGATCGACACGATCTCGGGGCAGGTGGATATGAGCTTCCCCGTGCTCGCCGCCGCCGTGCCGCACATTCAGTCGGGCAAACTCAAGGCGCTGGGCGTGACCGGTAGCAAGCGCTCGGCGCTGCTGCCGAATGTGCCGACCATCGCGGAGGCTGGCCTGCCCAAGTACGCCTTCGAGACCTGGTTCATGCTCTTTGCGCCGGCCAGCACACCCAAACCGATCATCGACAAACTCAACGCCGGACTGCGGCAAGTTCTGGAATCATCCGAGGTGAAGGATCGCATGGCCAGGGATGGTTTCGAGCCGATGCCCTCGACTCCGGCCGAGGCCCGTGCCCGCCTGGAGCGGGAGCTCCAGATGTGGGGCAAGCTCACCAAGGAACGCGGCATCACCGCTGAATGAGAAAGACCGATAGACCATGGCTGCCGCCCAGACGCTTTATCAGAAACTTGTGGATTCGCACACGGTGCGGGTGCTGGACGAACAGAACGTGCTGCTGTTCTGCGACCTGCATTTGATGAACGAGTACACCAGCCCGCAGGCCTTTGCCGGGCTGGACACACGCGGCATCCGCACGCTCATGCCGGGGCAGAACGTCTCCGTGGTCAGCCACATCATCCCGACGCACCCGGTCAAGATCCGGGTGATCGACGACAAGGCGTCTGCGCTGCAGGCGAGCAATCTGGCGAAGAACTGTTCGATTTACGGCATACCGCTGTTCGACACGAACGACGCCATGCAGGGCATCGAGCACGTGGTGGCGCCCGAGCACGGCATGATCCGGCCCGGCATGGTGGTGATCTGTGGCGACAGCCACACGACGACCTACGGCGCCCTCGGCGCCCTGGGTTTCGGCATCGGCACCTCGGAGGTGGAGCATGTGCTGGCGACGCAGACCCTGGTCTATCGCTTGGCCGGCAATATGCGCATCCGCGTCGACGGCAAGCTGCCGCTGGGTGCGACCAGCAAGGACCTGATCCTGATGATCATCGGGCAGATCGGCGCCCAGG
>CAUPRZ010000014.1:0-14747 GCA_963513855.1 uncultured Hylemonella sp. | reverse complement strand
ACATGCTTGTCTTGGCCTCGTTCATGCGGCCTCCGCAGCATGGACCGCACGCAACAGGGTGTCGGCTGTCAGAGGCAGTTCGCGCACACGCACACCGAGGGCATCAAACACGGCGTTGGCCAGCGCCGCAGCGACAGGGCCCTGGGCCGCCTCACCGGCGCCCACGGGCGGTTCTTCGGGCCGGTCGATCACGTGCACAACCACCTCGGGCACTTCGCTGAAACGCAGCACCGGATAGGTCAGCCACTCGTTGCTGGTGATGGCCTCGCGGTCAAAGGTGACCTGCTCCTTGGTGGTCCAGCTCACGCTTTGGACCGCTCCGCCTTCGATCTGGTTGATGACACCATCGAGATCCACCACCATGCCCACATCGACCGCCAGGTCGAGGTTGAGCACGCGCACCTGCTCCTCCACCTGCACGCGTGCAATGACCGCGCACCAGGCTCCTGTGTTCTTGTAGCGCGCCCAGGCCAGGCCGTGGCCTATGCCCTCGGCTTCCTGCTCGCGCTGGCCCCACCAGCTGGAGCGCTGCACCACCGTGTCCAGTACGGCCAAGGCACGCGGGTCTTCAAGGTGACGTTTGCGGAAGGCCAGCGGTTCTTCGCCCAGCTGCTGTGCAAGTTCATCCACAAAGGACTCGATCGCAAACACATTGGCGTAGGCCCCCAGCGCGCGCATGGCCGAGGTACGCAAGGGCATCACAGTCAAACGGTTGTGGATCACCTGAAGGTTGGGCACGGCATAGGCCGGCACGGCATTACGTTCCGCGCCGCCCCCGGCGGCCAGCGGCGGGTTGATGGGCAGAGGCAAGGCCGTGGCGTCGGCGCGTTCGCTGGCAGCCAGCAGGGCCGGCGCGGGTGCACGTCCCGGGCGCGAGCTGTAGCCATTGGCCCAAAGTTCGTGCTGCCAGTGGCTCAAACGCCCGCTGGCGTCAAGCCGCGCACGCAGCTGCACACGGTGCGCAGCACCCAGGGGGCTGTGTGTGAGTTCGTCCGCGCGCGACCACAGCACCCGCACGGGCAGGCCAGGGCAACGCAGGGCCATGAGCACGGCATCGAAGGCCACGTCGTCGGCGCCGTTGTGGCCGTAACAACCCGAGCCCTCGACGTGATGAACAACTATGTTTTCTTTGGCGACCGGCGGGGTCTCGCGGGCCAGGGCCTTGACCAGATCGTCACGCAGGTTGTGGATACCCTGGCTGTGGGTCCAGACCTCCAGCCGCTGGCCGTCCCACAGCGCCAGGGCGCAGGAGGTGCCGATGGAGGCATGGGCCAGATAGGGTTTGAGGTAGACCGCGCTGTGCTGCAGACCGTCGACGGGCCATACGTTTTCACCACGCTCGGCTGTTGTTGTGGTCTCGTGCGGGGCCGTGCGCAGGAAAGCATCGAGGGCGTGCGCCTCGGGCAGGGGCGCACCGGCCAACCACTTGATCTTGCCCGCCAGGCGCGAGGCGGCAGCATCGGCTTCACGTTCGGTCGCCGCAACAATGGCGATAAAACGACCATCGATCCAGCAGCGCACGCCGGGTGGCAGGGCCGCCACGTCTTGCGCCGGCCAGTGGGCCAGGGTGGCGTCCAACGTGGGCGGCCGCAGCACACGACCGTGTTGCAAACCCGGCAGGCGCAGGTCCTGGATAAAACGGGCCTGGCCAAACACCTTGTCGGCCAGATCGATGCGCTCGGGGCGCGCCTGCCCGAGCAGACGACGTTGAGCGACCGTCTTGGGCTGAGCCGTGCCTGGGCACTCGATGTCGAGATCGACGCCCTTGAGCAAAACCGCGTAGTCGCCGAGATCCTGCCCTTGTGCAGAGAGGAAACGGCCACCTTGCACCTCGATCGTGTCGGCACTCTGGCCCGCCAGTGCCGCTGCGCGTTGTTGGGCCAGGGCACGCACCTCGGCACAGGCCTGGCGCAGAGCGCCACCGCTGTCCTGTACCGAGAGGCTGCCCGAAGTCACGCCCTCGTCCGGGCCATAGGCGGTGCTGGCGCTGCGGATGCGCACGCGGTCCAGCGGCACATCCAGCTCTTCGGCCACGATGAGCATCAGCGCCGTCAGGATGCCCTGCCCCAGCTCGACCTTGCCGGTGTATATCTGCACCACCCCAGGCTCGGCAAAACCCAACCATTGGGAAAGGCGACGATTGCTGTGCAGGCTGCCTGGCAGCTGGGCGCGCCCGTCCTTGCGGTCGATGACAAAACCGCGGGGCTGGGTGATCGTCGGGTCAGACATAGGGTTAGAAAAACTCACTGGCACAAGCGACGGCTGTCGGTGACTTGGGGCTGAGCAATGCCTCTTTGTTATCTGTGGTCAAAATGGCGAACCGGCTCGCTCATGCTCTTGCTAGCTCGTAGTTTAGGAAACGACGCGTCCTGGGTCCAATGCCGATTGTGTCTGCCGCCATATCATCTTGCGATGATTGTTGTGCGGGTAAACCCGAGCCCATGGATCCCCGGACGCCCTTGCGTCCACCTGGCTTGCGGATAATCCACGCATGAATGCAGACACGATGGCGCAGGCCCGGACCTTGTTCATGCAAGGTCTGCAGGCCCTGGAGCAGGAAAACTGGACCGCAGCCGAGCAGCACTTTGAACAGGCCCTGGCCCTCGCGCCAGGGCGGCCCTCGGTGATGCAGAACCTGGGCATCACACGCGCGCGCCTGGGTCGCCATGCCGAGGCCGAGCCCTTGTTGCGTGCGGCGCTTGAAGCCGACCCGCAACAGGCCGAGGGCTGGTTGGCGCTGGCCCGCACGCAGCTGGCACTGGAGCAGCTTGAAGCTGCGGTCGCCAGCTATGCACGCTGTTTTGCACTGGGCGTTTCCTCCGCGTCCATGCACGCCCAGCAGGCACAGTGCCTGGCGCGGTTGGGCCGCGTACCCGAGGCCATCCAGGCCTACCAGCAGGCCCTGGCCCTCGACGGCAAGCTGGTGCTGGCACGCACGGCGCTGGGCGGTCTGTACCGGGAAAGCGGTCGCTACGAGGAAGCGGCCGACTGCTTCCGCCAAGCCCTGGTTGACGGGGACGATCCTGAACTTCTGCGTTATTTCCTGGCCGCCGTCACCCACGAGCAAGGGGTCTCGACCCCGCCACCGCAGTACGTCCGCCAACTCTTCGACGACTACGCCGCCGACTTTGATGCCCATCTGGTGGAGCAGCTGGGCTACCAGGGCCACCGTGTGCTGGTCGACCGGCTGCCGGCGCCGCCCGGCACCCGCTTTGTCCGCACCCTGGACCTGGGCTGCGGTACGGGCCTGTGTGGCGCCCATGTGCGCTCACGCACGGCGCATCTGAGTGGCATCGATATCGCGCCCGCGATGATTGCCAAAGCCCGTGAGCGCGGCGTGTACGACACCCTGCATGCTGGTGACCTGCATGAATGGCTGGCCACGTCGCAGGAAACTTACGACCTGGTGCTAGCCGCCGATGTTTTCATCTATGTCGGTGCTTTGGAGCGGGTGTTTGGCCTGCTGGCGCAGCGCATGCGCGCTGGCGGCTGGCTGGCGTTTACGGTGGAAGATGCTCACGACGGACAAGACGTACAGCTCCTGCCCAGCCTGCGTTACGCCCACGCCCTCAACTATCTGCGAACGCTGGCCGAGCGCCACGGCTTTGACACCGTGGCGGCCCATGAACACACCATCCGTTGTGACCAGCAGCGCCCGGTGCCGGGCAGCTACGTCTACATGCAGCGGCGCTGACGCAGCTCAGACGTCGATATTGCCGGCGCGCAGGGCGTTGGTCTCGATGAACTCACGCCGCGGCTCGACCTCATCGCCCATGAGCATGGTGAAGACCCGATCCGCCTCGATGGCGTCGTCGATCTGCACCCGCAGCAGGCGGCGCACGGTCGGGTCCATGGTGGTTTCCCACAGCTGGGCCGGGTTCATCTCGCCCAGGCCCTTGTAGCGCTGGCGTGCCGTGGCGTTTTCGGCCTGCACGATCAACCAGGCCATGGCCTGGCGGAAATCGTTGACCTTCTCTTCCTTCTGCTTCTCGCCTTCACCGCGCATGACACGCGCACCTTCGCTCAGCAGGCCACGGAAGGTGTTGGCGGCCTCGGCCAGGGCCGCGTAATCGGCGCCGTGCACAAAGTCCTGCGTGATCACGCTGCTCTTGACGTTGCCATGGTGGCGACGGCTGATGCGCAGGATGGGCTTGTCGGTCCGGATGTCGAACTCACCTGCCACTTCAGCACCGGCCAACTTGGCCTGTAGCGCGATGGCCGAGGCTTCGGCTTCGGCCACGGTGTCGAGCTTGAGTGCCACACCGTCGGCGATGGAACGCAGGGCTTCGGCATCCATGAAGTTGTGCAGGCGCGCGATCACCGCTTCCGCCAGCTGGTGCTTGCGCGCCAGTTCGGCCAGGGTATCGCCATTGATCAGGCTGCCGTTGGGCCCGCCCGTGTGGATGGCGGCCTGCACCAGGGCAATGCGCAGCAGGTAGGTGTCCAGCGCCGAAGCGTCCTTGAGGTAGAGCTCTTCCTTGCCGGACTTGACCTTGTACAGCGGTGGCTGGGCAATGTAGATGTGGCCACGCTCCACCAGCTCGGGCATCTGGCGGTAGAAGAAGGTCAGCAGCAGGGTGCGGATGTGGGCACCGTCCACGTCCGCGTCGGTCATGATGATGATGCGGTGGTAACGCAGCTTGCCGATGTTGAAATCGTCCACGCCTGACTTGCCGCTTTCCACCGCAGCTTTGCCGATGCCGGTGCCCAGGGCCGTGATCAGGGTCACGATTTCATTGCTGGTCAGCAGCTTCTCGTAACGCGCCTTCTCCACGTTCAGGATCTTGCCGCGCAGAGGCAGGATGGCCTGGAACTTCCGGTCGCGGCCCTGCTTGGCGGAACCGCCGGCGGAGTCACCCTCGACGATATAGATCTCGCACAGGGCCGGATCCTTCTCCTGACAATCCGCCAGCTTGCCCGGCAGGCCCATGCCGTCGAGCACGCCCTTGCGGCGTGTCATCTCGCGCGCCTTGCGCGCGGCTTCGCGGGCACGCGCGGCTTCAATGATCTTGCCGCAGATGATCTTGGCGTCGTTGGGCCGTTCTTCCAGGAAGTCGGTCAGCGTCTTGGCCACAATGTCTTCTACCGGCGCACGCACTTCCGACGACACCAGCTTGTCCTTGGTCTGGCTGCTGAACTTGGGTTCGGGCACTTTGACCGACAGCACACAGCACAGGCCTTCACGCATGTCGTCACCCGAGATCTCGACCTTGGCCTTCTTGGCCAACTCGTTGCTCTCGATGTACTTGCTGATCACGCGGGTCATGGCCGCGCGCAGACCCGTCAGGTGAGTACCACCATCGCGCTGCGGAATGTTGTTGGTGAAACAGAGCACGGACTCGTTGTAGCCATCGTTCCACTGCATGGCCACTTCCACACCGATCTCGGTGCCGGGAATGCCACCGTAGCTGTCGGCCGGGCGCGTCCCCATCGCATGGAAAGCATTGGGGTGCAGTATTTTTTTATTGGCGTTGATGAAGTCCACAAAACCCTTGACACCACCGGCGCCCGAGAAATCGTCTTCCTTGTTGTTGCGTTCGTCCTTGAGACGGATACGCACACCGTTGTTCAGGAAACTCAGCTCACGCAGGCGCTTGGCCAGGATGTCGTAGTGGAACTCGTTGTTCTGCTGGAAAATCTCGGTGTCCGGCAGGAAGTGCACCTCGGTGCCGCGTTTTTCCGTTTTGTCGACGATTTTCATCGGCGACACATCAACACCGTTGACCTGCTCGATGATGCGGTTCTGCACAAAGCCGCGCGAAAACTCGAGCTGATGCATCTTGCCTTCACGGCGCACCGTCAGACGCAGCCATTTGGACAGGGCGTTCACGCAGGACACGCCGACCCCGTGCAAGCCGCCCGAGACCTTGTAGCTGTTCTGATTGAACTTGCCACCGGCATGCAGCTCAGTCAAGGCAATTTCCGAGGCACTGCGCTTGGGTTCGTGCTTGTCATCCATCTTGACGCCGGTCGGAATGCCCCGGCCGTTGTCGACCACGCTGATCGAGTTGTCCAGGTGGATGGTGACCACGATGTCATCGCAGTGACCCGCCAGGGCCTCATCGATGGAGTTGTCCACCACCTCAAAGACCAGATGGTGCAGGCCAGTGCCATCGGATGTGTCACCGATGTACATGCCCGGGCGCTTGCGCACCGCTTCGAGGCCCTCCAGGATCTGGATCGAGGACTCGCCATACCCTTCCGACGCACCGGCCTGGTTGCTGTCGATACGCGGCTGGGCGCTGCTGAATACTTCACCAGCACTGGGTTTGTTCTCTTCGGTCATGACTTGCTTCTCAACACTACTCAAGGGCTTGAATGAACAGACCCGCCATGAACCTGTCGTTCATCGCGGGTCCGGTCCTGGACTTCAACTCAGATGCGCATGGGCATCACGACATATTTGAAACTCTGGTTTTCGGGAATCGTGACGAGCGCCGAGCTGTTGGAATCAGACAGCTCCACCTTGACCATGTCCTGTTCCATGTTCGTCAGCACATCGATCAGGTAGGTCACGTTGAAACCGATCTCGATGCTGTCACCGCTGTAATCGATGTCCAGTTCGTCCACAGCCTCTTCCTGCTCGGCGTTGTTCGATGCCACACGCAGGGTACCGGGATCGATGTTCAGGCGCACGCCCTTGAACTTGTCGCTGGTCAGGATGGCCGTACGCTGCAGACTGGCCAGTAGAGGCTGACGGCCCAGGATGATGGCGTTCTTGTGGTTCTTGGGGATCACACGGTTGTAGTCGGGGAACTTGCCCTCGACCAGCTTGGTCACGAATTCCATGCCGCCGAAACTGAACTTGGCCTGGTTGCTCGCGAACTGCATCTCGATCGCACCCTCGTTGTCGCTCAGCAGACGCTGCATCTCCAGCACCGTCTTGCGCGGCAGGATGACTTCCTGCTTGGGCACTTCCACGTCCAGGGTTGCCGAGGCAAAAGCCAGGCGGTGACCATCGGTGGCCACCAGACTCAGCTGCTTGCCTTCGGCCACGAAGAGGATGCCGTTGAGGTAGTAGCGGATGTCATGCACCGCCATCGAGAAGGACACCTGCCCCAGCAATTCCTTGAGCGTCTTCTGCGGCACGCTGAACTTCGGGCCGAAGTTGGCGGCTTCCTGCACCAGCGGAAAGTCCTCGGCCGGCAGGGTCTGCAGCGTGAACTTGCTCTTGCCGCCCTTGAGGATGAGCTTGCTCTGGCTCGATTCCAGCGACACGGTCTGGTCGGCCGGCATGGTGCGCAGAATGTCGATGAGCTTGCGCGCACCGACCGTGGTCGTGAAGTTGCCGGTATCGCCGTCAAGTTCGGCCGTGGTACGGATCTGGATTTCCAGATCGCTGGTCGTGAACTGCAAGGCACTGCCCGTCTTGCGAATCATCACATTGGCCAGGATGGGCAGGGTGTGACGACGTTCCACGATTCCCGAAACCGACTGGAATACGGAAAGGACTTTGTCTTGCGTTGCTTTCAGGACGATCATGTTGCCAACCTCTTCCTTATTTTCTCTATTTCAAATTAGTAGTAGTAGTAGAGCGCGCCGTTTTCTGTGGACAGACCCATTTTCCCTTTTTTTATCAAGCACTTGACCCTGGTCCAACCCTGTGCGGTGGAGGCTGGGAGTTGGTCTCTCCAGCCTGAACAACTTTGTTGGACTGGCTTGGCCTGTGGATAAGTCGGTACTTATGCCAGAACTATCCCCAGGGTTGCCGGATCAGCTTTTTTGTATTGGGTTGGGGCTCCTTATCCCTTGAGGGTCTGTTCCAGCACATGCAATTGCTGGTTCAGTTCGGTCAGTTGCTGGCGTTCAGCGGAAATCTTGCGTACGGCATGCAGGACAGTGGTGTGGTCGCGCCCGCCGAACAGCTCGCCGATCTCGGGCAGGCTCTTCTGGGTCAGTTCCTTGGCCAGGTACATGGCGATCTGGCGCGGTCGGGCGATGCTGGCGGGCCGTTTCTTGGAATACATGTCCGCGACCTTGATCTTGTAATAGTCGGCCACGGTCTTCTGGATGTTTTCCACCGAGATCTGCCGGTTCTGGATCGACAGCAGGTCGCGCAGGGCCTCACGGGCCAGCTGGATGGAGATTTCCTTCTGGTTGAAGCGCGAATAGGCCAGGATCTTGCGCAGGGCGCCTTCCAGCTCACGCACGTTGGATCGCACGTTCTTGGCGACGAAAAAGGCCACTTCCTCGGGCATTTCCGTGCCTTCGCTGATGGACTTGTTGATCAGGATGGCCACCCGCATTTCCAGCTCGGGCGGCTCGATGGCCACCGTCAGGCCGGAATCAAAGCGTGAAACCAGGCGCTCATGGATGTCCAGCAGGCCTTTGGGATAGGTGTCGCTGGTCATCACGATGTGCGACTTTTTGGCCAGCAGCGCCTCGAAGGCGTTGAAGAACTCTTCCTGCGTGCGGTCCTTGTTGGCGAAGAACTGCACGTCGTCGATTAGCAGCAGATCCAGCGAGTGGTACTTGTCCTTGAACTCGTCGAAAGTCTTGCGCTGGTAGGCCTTAACCACATCAGAAACAAACTGTTCGGCATGGATGTAGAGAACTTTGGCGTTGGGCCGTTCGGCCAGCAGGCGGTTGCCCACCGCATGGCTCAAATGGGTCTTGCCCAGGCCAACCCCGCCATAGATGAACAGGGGGTTGTAAAGCTGGCCGGGTGAACCGGCCACATGCATGGCGGCGGCGCGCGCCATGCGGTTGGCCGTCCCTTCGATCAGGGTTTCGAAGGTCAGGGCCGTGTTGAGCCGGTGGCGACTGGCGGGCAGGACCCGCTCGGCCGCGCCCGCATAGGGCTCTTCCACGGCAATGGCCTCAGGGTCAGTCGATACTTCCTTCGCCCTGATCGTCGTTTCTCTGGGGGTAAGTGCTAACTCAACGTGGATGGATTGACCGTAGATTTTTTCCAGTAAAACGGCGATGCGGCTGCTGTATTGGGCCCGGATCCAGTCCAGCTTGAAGCGGTTGACGACAAAAAGCGTCAGGCGCGAGTAATCGTCGGCCAGCTGGGCCGTCAGCGGTTTGATCCAGGTGTTGAACTGCTGTTCAGGCAGTTCCTGGGCCAGTTGGTCAACACAGGCCTGCCATAGGCTGAGTCCAGCCTCCTGGCTGGAGCCCGTGGGCTGGTGTGTGTGGGGTCCCTCGCTCATGCTGCTTGGAGTATTGTGGATATCAGGTCCCGTAGGGCTGCCGAATTGTAAATTATCAAGAATTTATCCACACGGTCTTTTTTCCGGCGGACTTTCAAGTGCTGCATGCATAGCCAGTGCCAAGACATTGCCGGGATTGGAAAAATTTGCGATAATTCGCGGTTTTCCCCGAGGCCTGTGGCGTACCCGGTCTGCATCACATGATGTCAGCCGGAGAACGAGCAAGCGGGCGGGACATGGCATGGACCCTGTTGCTGCTCTGGCGGCCCTGGTTGCAGGCAGAAAAAACCACCGCTACATCATTACCCTAGGATTTCGAGATGAAACGTACTTACCAGCCTTCCAAGATCCGCCGTGCCCGCACCCATGGTTTTCTGGTCCGCATGAAGACCCGTGGTGGCCGTGCCGTGATCAACGCACGCCGCGCCAAGGGCCGCAAGCGCCTGGCTGTCTGAGCCGCGACATCCGGCGTACGGCCCTGAAACGGGTTGGCCAGCGCAGCTCAGGCATCCCATGCAGGCGCAAAGGCTGAAAACCCAAGCCCAGTTTCAGGTCTTGCTGGCATGCAAGCCCTTGGCCCGCACGGAGCATTTCGTCATGCACCGCATGGATCTGCCCATGAGCGATGAGATGGCCGGGCCTGTTGTGGCGCCGGGCCAGCCCTTTGCCCGGGGCGGCCTCTGGCTGGGTGCCATGGTGCCCAAGCGCTGGGCCCGCCGTGCCGTCACCCGCAACCTCATCAAGCGTCAGATCTACAGCATCGCTGCGCAACACCTGCATCAGCCCTGCCATGTGGCCTACCTGCTGCGGCTGCGCACGGGCTATGACCGTGCACAGTTCAGGAGTGCGTCATCTGATGTTCTGCGCATGGCCGTGCGCCACGAGATTGAGCAGCTGTTTGCCATGACGGCCGTGCCCCAGAAGGTCTGCGCATGATGGCCAGACTGCTGATGGCCCTGGTCCGGGCCTACCGTTTTTTCCTGAGTCCCTGGTTGGGGTCGGCCTGCCGTTTCGAGCCCACCTGTTCCCTTTATGCACTCGAGGCCCTGCGCCAGCACGGCGCCCTCACGGGCAGTCGCCTGAGCGCGGGCCGGCTGTTGCGCTGCCATCCCTGGTGTGCGGGCGGCCATGATCCGGTGCCCGCCCAGCCGCGCCGCCTGTTCTCGAGCCTGTTCCCTTCCTCCTCCTCCCCTGAAAAGAAGACGACATGAACGACATCCGTCGCACCATCCTCTGGGTGATCTTCGGCTTTTCCCTGGTCCTGATCTGGGACCAGTGGCAGATCCATAACGGCCGCGCCGCTACTTTTTTCCCGACCCCGACGGCCAAGCCGGCCGTGACCCAGCCCGAAACAGCCACGCCGGCCGCTGCCGCGTTGCCGTCGTCCCTGCCCCAGGCCGTGGTCAACAGCAGCGAGCGCATCGCCAAGGTCGAAGCGCCGGCGCCGGTGGCGCGCGAACGCGTGACGGTGCAGACCGACATGCTCAGGCTGGTTTTCGACAGCGAGGGTGGTTCGCTGGTGAAGTCGGAGTTCCTGCGTCACCATGACCAGAAGAACCCTGAGGCCAAGGTGGTGCTGCTGGACGAAAGCAAGGACCGGGTCTACCTGTCCCAGAGCGGCCTGATCGCGGGCGCCAGCGGCGGCAGTTTCCCGACCCACAAGACAGGCATGAAGCTGCTGGGCGGCGAACGCGAGCTCAAGGACGGTGTCGACCAGCTGGTCGTGAAGTTCGAATCGCCCGAGGTGGGTGGCATCAAACTGATCAAGACCTATACCCTGCAGCGTGGCAGTTATGCCCTGGACGTCAAACACGAAGTGCAGAACGTGGGCCAGGCCCCCGTGGCGCCCCAGCTCTACCTGCAGCTGGTGCGTGACGGCAACAAGCTGGCGGGCGAATCCTCCTTCTATTCGACCTTCACCGGCCCGGCCATCTACACCGAGCTCAAGAAATACCAGAAGGTCGAGTTCAGCGATATCGAAAAGAACAAGGCCGAATTCGAGAAGCAGTCATCCAACGGCTATGTGGCCATGGTGCAGCATTACTTCGCCAGCGCCTGGCTGCTGGCCGACGGCATCCAGCGTGAGATCTTTGCGCGCAAGGTCGACACCAACCTCTATGCGGTGGGCATGATCGCGCCGATGGAAACCATCGCACCGGGCAGCAGCCGTGCCGTGGAGGCCCGTCTGTTTGTCGGCCCGCAGGAAGAAAAGGTGCTGGAAGCCCTGGCGCCCGGCCTGGAACTGGTCAAGGACTACGGCTGGCTGACCATCCTGGCCAAGCCCTTGTACTGGTTGCTGGACAAGCTCTATGGCCTGCTGCACAACTGGGGCTGGTCCATCGTGGCCCTGGTGGTGGTGCTCAAGATCGCCTTCTACTGGCTCAATGCCAAGGCCTACGCGAGCATGGCCAAGATGAAGGCCATCACGCCGCGCATCACCGAGATGCGCGAGCGTTTCAAGGACAAACCCCAGCAGATGCAGCAGGAGATGATGCGCATCTACCGCGAGGAGAAGGTCAACCCCATGGGCGGCTGCCTGCCCATCATGGTCCAGATCCCGGTCTTCATCGCGCTCTACTGGGTGCTGTTGTCCAGCGTGGAAATGCGCAATGCGCCCTGGATCCTCTGGATCAAGGACCTCTCGGCCGAGGACCCTTATTACATCCTGCCCCTGCTCATGACCCTGACCACCATGCTGCAGACGGCCCTGAACCCGGCACCGCCGGATCCGCTGCAGGCCAAGATGATGTGGTTCATGCCGCTGATCTTCAGCGTGATGTTCTTCTTCTTCCCGTCCGGCCTGGTGCTGTACTGGCTCACGAACAACATCCTGTCGATCGCCCAGCAGTGGATCATCAACACCCGCATGGGCGTGCCGCCGCAGTTCAACTTGCCGAAATTCAAGTAAGCAGATAACACAAGGGCCGCAACTGCGGCCCTTGTTCTTTCAGCCCGGCCCCGGAGAGAATCACGCCATGCTCGCCCGCCACCAGGAACCCATCGTTGCCATTGCCACCGCGCCCGGGCGCGGGGCGGTGGGCATCGTGCGTGTCAGCGGGCGTGGCCTCGATGCGCTCATCCGCGCCTTGTGCGGGCGGGCGTTGCAGCCGCGCCATGCGACTTATCTGCCGCTGCGTGATGCCGCCGGTGAGGTGCTGGACCATGGCCTGGCCCTGCATTTCCCGGCCCCGCATTCCTACACCGGCGAGGACGTGCTCGAACTGCAGGTGCATGGTGGGCAGGTGGTGCTGCAGCTCCTGCTGGCGCGTTGCCTCGAAGTCGCCGCGCAGCCGGATGCGGCCACGGGACGGCCGCTGTTGCCCGGCCTGCGTCTGGCCCGCCCCGGTGAATTCACCGAACGCGCCTTTCTCAACGACAAGCTCGATCTGGCCCAGGCCGAGGCCGTGGCCGACCTGATCGATGCCAGCACCGAAGCGGCGGCGCGCAGTGCCAGCCGCTCGCTCGACGGGGCCTTCTCGCGTGAGATCGGTGTGCTGCGCGAAGCCCTGATCCAGCTGCGCATGCTGGTCGAAGCCACGCTGGATTTCCCCGAAGAGGAAATCGACTTCCTCAAGAAAGCCGATGCCCAGGGGCAGTTGCAGCGCCTGCAGGAACAACTGCTGGCGGTCTTGCAGCAGGCCCGCCAGGGCAGCCTGCTGCGCGAAGGCATCAAGGTGGTGATCGCCGGCCAGCCCAATGCGGGCAAGAGTTCGCTCCTTAATGCCCTGGCTGGCGCCGAGCTGGCCATCGTCACGCCCATCCCCGGGACCACACGCGACAAGGTGCAGCAGACCATCCAGATCGAAGGTGTGCCCCTGCATGTGATCGACACCGCAGGCCTGCGTGACAGCAGCGACGAGGTCGAGCGCATCGGCATCGCACGCGCCTGGGATGAAATCGAAGCGGCCGATGTCGTGCTTTTCCTGCACGATCTCACCCGCGCCGCCCAGGCGGATTACCAGGCCGCCGATGCGCAGATCCGCGCGACCCTGGCGCAACGTGTGCCGCCGCGTGTACCCGTGCTCGAGGTCTGGAACAAGGCCGACGCGGCGACACCGTCCGCCGAGGGCCTGAGTCTCTCCGCCAAGACCGGTGCCGGCTTGCAGGCTTTGCGCCAGCACCTGTTGCAGACCGTGGGCTGGCAGGCGGCATCCGAAGGGGTGTACATCGCGCGTGAACGCCATGTGCAGGCCTTGCGGCAGGTACAGCGGCATCTGGAACAGGCGACCGCCCATCTGGCGGCCCAGGCCCAGGCACTGGACCTGCTGGCGGAGGAGTTGCGTCTGGCGCAGAACGCGCTCAACGAGATCACCGGGGCGTTCAGCAACGAGGATCTGCTGGGTGTCATTTTTTCCCGGTTTTGCATCGGCAAATAAGCCCCGCCGATTGCCATAGCCGGCAAATCGGCGTACTGTCGGGAACGCCTTCTGGCTCGCTGTAAGCGGCGAAACAATTCCTTACGCAGGGGCCGGTCTGGCGGTCCATTTGGAGTGACAATCCGGGGAGCAGGCCGTGACCTGCGCCCTCGTGTGCAAGCTGGACATCCGGAACAGGAACATGGGACGACTGGACAACCTCTTTTCGAAGAAATCCCCGGCCAAAAATGCGCCGGCACCAGATGCCGGGCCGAGTCATTTTTCGACCGATGACGAACAATCACTGGATCGCAAGACCCAGCGGCTGGAGCGTCGTGAGCTGCTCTATGCCGTGGTGCGCGAATCCATGGCCCGTGTGGGCATGCTCTCCTCGAGCTACAAGTACAAGGTGCTGTCGCTGGACTCACGCGGCAGCCAGTACCTCATCATGATGGACCTGCCGCGCGAGATGGCGGAACACATCGGCCAGCTGGCCGAGATCGAAGACATCGTCACGCAGAACGCCCGCCAGCGGCACCACATCGAGGTGACCGCCGTTTACTGGCGCATCAACCAGCTGACCAAAGTGGCGACCAGTGTGCTGCGCAAGCCGCGTCCCGAAGCGGAGTTGGGCGCTGCCCCGCCGGTATTGAATCGCGTGGAAGCTGAAGTGATTCAGGCACCGCTGGTTCCCGGGGACCGCACCCGCCGCTTCGAGCCCATCCGTCCCGATGAGGTCCATGCCTTCAAGCAGGGCATGGGCGGCGTCGCTGGCAAAAAACCTGTGGCATCGCCATCCAAGCCGACCGAGTTCGCACCTTCGGAATTCCCGACGACCGAGTTCGAGGAAACGCGGATGGATGAAGACAGCAACAACGATCGTTTGCCACTCAGCCGCACCCAGTACGGGGACCTGATCTGAGCCTGGGCCAGGCCCGTCGCCAGGCTTAGTGGCCGGCGAAATCGAGCAGGGTGAACAGCGGCAGTCCGCTGGCGCGCAGCCGGTCCGAGCCGCCGAGTTCGGGCAGATCCACGATCGCCGCGCCCTCTACCACCTGAGCCCCCAGTTTTTCCAGCAGCTTCTTGCCGGCCATCATGGTGCCGCCGGTGGCGATCAGGTCGTCGATCAGCAAGACCCTGTCACCCGGTTTGACGGCGTCGGTGTGCAACTCCACAGTCGCGCTGCCGTACTCGAGTTCATAGGTTTCTTCTACCGTGGTGAACGGCAGCTTGCCTT
>CAUPRZ010000013.1:0-15064 GCA_963513855.1 uncultured Hylemonella sp. | reverse complement strand
TGGCCTCGGCCGAGCGGTCCACGCCTGTGACGGGGTGGCCGCGCCCGGCGAACCAGCGCAGATGGCGGCCATAGCCGCAGGCCACGTCCAGCACTGTGCCGCCAGGGCGGACCAGGTGGGACCAGCGCTGCACCCAGGCCGAAGGCGCTTCGGCCCCGTGCGGAAGGGCACTCATCGGGGTTTGACCTCGTCCTTGAGGGCGGCCAGGGCCATGTTCTCGACCAGGCCTGGCGCCAGCAGCTTGAGGAAACGACCGAGCTTGCCTTTGCCAGTCATCACCACCTCGCGCCGGCGTGCGTCCATGCCGTCGAGGATGAGGCGTGCACATTCCTCCACGGACATGGCCCCGTCTTCCTTGAGGCCGCTTTTGCCGGCCGGCTGGCCGGCCGCGTTGTAGCCGCGGTAGCGGATCTCGGTGGCCACCACGCCGGGGTAGGCCGTGGTGACGCTCACGCCGGCGGTCTTGAGCTCGGCCCGCAGGGCTTCGAAAAAACCCGTCATGGCAAATTTGCTGGCGCTGTAGGCGGTGCGCCCCGGCACGCCCACCAGGCCGGCCAGGGAGGAGACGGCCACGATCTGGCCGCGGC
Source organism: uncultured Hylemonella sp. (assembly GCA_963513855.1). Lineage (GTDB taxonomy): Bacteria > Pseudomonadota > Gammaproteobacteria > Burkholderiales > Burkholderiaceae_C > Hylemonella. The sequence continues at coordinate 14,477 of CAUPRZ010000013.1, read as the reverse complement.
TGGACTTGAGGTGGGGCAGGGCTGCGTGTGTGCACCAGACGCTGCCCCAGAGGTTCACACGCATCAGGTCTTCGTACCAGCCCAGGTCTTCGGTCTGCACTTCCTCGAACAGGGCCTGGGCCGAGACACCGGCGTTGTTGATCAGGACATCAAGCCAGCCGAAGCGCTCCACACTGCGTTCGATCAGGGTGCGGCACTGGGCCGGGTCGCTCACATCCGTGGGCGCCACCAGCACCTCGCTGCCATGGCTGCGGCAGGCGCGGGCCACTTCTTCCAGCAGGGATTCCTTGCGGGCCGCGAGCACCAGCCCGGCCTCGGCGCCGTAACGCTGCGCCAGCTGGCGCGCCATCTCTGCGCCGATGCCGTCGGACGCGCCAGTCAGGATGAAGGTCTTCATGGTCATGGCACAGCAGTGTGCCACGCCCTCATGTCATGTGGATTCAGGGTATCCCTGGAGCTAGAAACACGCCCAGATCTGGTCGGCCAGGGTCACCAGAAATTCCGGCCGGGTGTAGAGCGCGAACACCGCCAGCAGCACAGCCCCGGCCAGGGCCCAGGCCAGCCACTGGTATGCGGTTTTTTTCATGCGCGTGCCGCCTCGGGCCGGCGGATCGTGGCCTCGCGCACCGGCAAGTTGAGCAGGGCCGCGGCCACACCCAGGGCGATGGCGATGTACCAGACGATGTCGTAGCTGCCGGTCTTGTCGTAGAGGTAACCGCCGAGCCAGACGCCCATGAAGCTGCCGATCTGGTGGCTGAAGAAGACGAAACCACCCAGCATGGACAGATGGGCCACGCCGAAGATCTGGGCCACGATGGCATTGGTCGGCGGCACGGTGGACAGCCACAGCAGGCCCATGACGGCCGAGAAGATGTAGACGCTCATGGGCGTCAGCGGTGCCAGCAGGAAGAAGGTGATGACGATGGCGCGTGCGAAGTAGATGAAGGCCAGGATGTTTTTCTTGGCCAGGCGCTGGCCCAGGGTGCCGGCGATATAGGTGCCGAAGACGTTGAAGAGGCCGATCAGCGCCAGCGAGTAGCTGGCCACCTGGGGCGAGAGGCCGTGGTCCTTGAGGTAGCTCGGCATGTGCACGCCGATGAAGACCACCTGGAAGCCACAGACGAAATAGCCGGCCATGAGCAGCTGGAAGCTGGGGTAGGCAAAGGCCTCGCGCAGGGCCTGCAGAATGGATTGATCGCGCTTGACCGGGGCGCCGCTGGCAAAGCTGGATTCGTGCAGGCCCCAGGCCAGGGGCACGATGAGCAGGGCGGCCATGCCCAGCGCCACCAGGGCCTGCTGCCAGCCTAGGCTGCTGATGAGCCAGCCTTCTACCGGGACCATGAGGAACTGGCCGAAGGAGCCGGCCGCCGCGGCCACACCCATGGCCCAGGAACGTTTCTCCATGCTCACATTGCGGCCGATCACGCCATAGATCACGGCATAGGTGGTGCCGGCCTGGGCCATGCCGATCAGCACGCCGCAGCTCAGCCCGAACAGTAGCGGGGTGGGCGCGTGGGCCATGCCGATCAGGCCCAGGGCATAAAGGATGGCGCCGGCGATGATGACCTTGAAGGCCCCGTAGCGGTCGGCCAGCATGCCGGCAAAGATGCCGGCAAAACCCCAGGTCAGGTTCTGGATGGCCATGGCGAAGGCGAAGGTTTCGCGCGACCAGCTCTGGGTCTGGGTGACGGGCTGCAGCCAGAGGCCGAAGCCGTGGCGTATGCCCATGGAAAGGGTGACGATCATGGCGCCGCAGATCAGGACCTGGGCCATGGACAGTTTCTTGGTGCTCATCGCCGCACTGTAGCCAATTCATCCCGGCCCTGCCGGCAGCAGACCGAATGTAACTGGATGTTCATCCAGTGATTGAGCGAAGGGGGTCTACAATCCCGCGCCATGGCTGTCAAACCCACCCCCGAATATTCCGAAGGCTCTATCCGCGTCCTCAAAGGGCTGGAGCCGGTCAAGCAGCGCCCGGGCATGTACACCCGGACGGACAACCCGCTGCACATCATCCAGGAAGTGCTGGACAACGCGGCGGACGAGGCCCTGGCCGGCCACGGCAAGAAGATCGCCGTGACTCTGCACGCCGACGGCTCGGTCAGCGTCGAGGACGACGGCCGCGGCATTCCCTTCGGCCTGCATCCTGAGGAAAAGGCGCCGGTCATCGAGCTGGTCTTCACGCGCTTGCACGCCGGTGGCAAGTTCGACAAGGGCAAGGGCGGCGCCTACAGTTTCTCGGGTGGCCTGCACGGTGTGGGTGTGTCCGTGACCAATGCCCTGGGCAAACGGCTGGAGGCCACCAGCTACCGCGAGGGCAAGGTGGCGACGCTGGCCTTTGCCGGCGGTGACGTGGTCGAGCCGCTAAGCACGCGCGCGGCGGGGGCTGGGGACCGCAAGCAGGGCACCACGGTACGCGTCTGGCCCGATGCCAAGTACTTTGAATCGGCCGTCCTGCCCATGACCGAGCTCACGCACCTGCTGCGCAGCAAGGCCGTGCTCATGCCCGGCGTCACCGTCACGCTGACGGTGGAAAAGAGCAAGGACACCCAGACCTGGCTTTACAAGGGTGGCCTGCGTGACTACCTGATGCAGACCCTGAGCGCCGACCCGGTGATTCCGCTGTTTGAGGGCGAGGGTTTTGCCGAGAACAACGATACCTTTGCCGAGGGCGAAGGTGCGACCTGGGCCGTGGCCTTCACCGAAGACGGCGCACCGGTGCGCGAGAGTTACGTCAACCTGATTCCGACCAGCGCCGGCGGCACGCATGACAGCGGCCTGCGCGACGGCCTGTTCACCGCGGTCAAGAGTTTCATCGAACTGCACAGCCTGCTGCCCAAGGGCGTGAAGCTCCTGCCGGAAGACGTGTTTGCACGTGCCAGTTATGTGCTGAGCGCCAAGGTGCTGGACCCGCAATTTCAGGGCCAGATCAAGGAACGCCTCAATTCACGCGACGCCGTGCGCCTGGTTTCCAGCTTTGTGCGCCCGACGCTCGAACTCTGGCTCAACCAGCATGTGGAGTACGGCAAGAAACTCGCTGAACTCGCCATCCGCGCCGCGCAGACGCGCCAGCGTGCGGGCCAGAAAGTCGAGAAGCGCAAGGGCTCGGGCGTGGCCGTGCTGCCGGGCAAGCTCACCGATTGCGAAAGCCGCGACCTGAACCACAACGAACTTTTCCTGGTCGAGGGCGACTCGGCCGGGGGCAGCGCCAAGATGGGCCGTGACAAGGAAAGCCAGGCCATCCTGCCCCTGCGCGGCAAGGTGCTCAACACCTGGGAGGTCGAGCGCGACCGCCTGTTCGCCAACACCGAAATCCACGACATCTCGGTGGCCATCGGCGTGGACCCGCACGGCCCCGAGGACACACCGGACCTGAGTGGTCTGCGTTACGGCAAGGTCTGCATCCTGAGCGATGCCGACGTGGACGGCTCCCACATCCAGGTGCTGCTGCTCACGCTGTTTTTCCGCCATTTCCCCAAGCTCATCGACTCCGGCAACGTCTATGTAGCGCGTCCACCGCTGTTCCGCGTGGACGTGCCGGCGCGCGGCAAAAAGGCCGCGAGCAAGGCTTATGCGCTGGACGAGGGCGAGCTGGTTGCCATCCTCGACAAGTGCGCCAAGGAGGGTGTGGCCAAGGAACGTTGCCAGATCAGCCGTTTCAAGGGCCTGGGCGAAATGAATGCCGAGCAGCTCTGGGAGACAACGCTCAACCCCGACACGCGCCGCCTGCTGCAGGTGCGCCTGGGTACTTTCGATAACTCCCAGACCGAGACCGAGATCACCAAGCTCATGGGCAAGGGCGAAGCCGCGGCGCGTCGTGAACTCATGGAGCTGCATGGGGATACGGTGGAGGTGGACATCTGATGTTGATGCGCCCGGTTTTCGTCGTGCTGGTCACCTTGCTCCTGCTGGGGCAGGGCGTTGCGCACGCCGATGTCTGGGCCTATGTCAACGAGAAAGGTGTGGCCCACTTTGCCACGGAGCGCGTGGACGAACGCTACGAACTCTATTTCTCCGACGAGGTGCCCGAGGACGCAACACGTGCGCGTGGTGTTCCGCTGGCGCCCACACGGCTGCACGCCTTTTTCGAGATATCGCCCGACTACAAGGCCGTGCGTTATCTGCTGCGCGAGGCCGCGCGGGAACATGGCATTGACTATGAGCTGTTGCAGGCTCTGATTGCCACCGAATCGGGTTTCGACGCCGACGCTGTCTCGCCCAAGGGCGCGGTGGGCCTGATGCAGGTCATGCCGGCCACGGCGCGTGGCTACGGCCTGGCCGATATGCGGCGGCGCCCGGTGGCACGTCAGCTGATCGATGCGCGTACCAACATCCAGGTCGGCAGTCGGCATCTGCGCCGTCTCTTGAACAAGTTTCCCGAACGTCCGGATCTGGCACTGGCGGCCTATAACGCCGGCTTGCGTACCGTGCGCAAGGCCGGCAACCAGGTGCCGGCCATCCGCGAGACCCAGGACTATGTGCGTACGGTGATGACCCTGTACACGGTTCTTAAGCCGCCGTCCTGGCGCGCTGCACAAGCTTCCACCCGGATCGACGACCCCATGTCCTACTGGGCCCTGAACTACTGAAGACACGATGGATTCCACGACGCTAGACCCCATGGCCGATCCGGCCGGCGACGACGCCCTGACCCTGGCCCACTACGCGCAGCGCGCCTATCTTGAGTACGCGCTCAGCGTGGTCAAGGGCCGGGCCCTGCCCGACGTGAGTGATGGGCAGAAGCCCGTGCAGCGCCGTATTCTTTATTCCATGTCGCGCATGGGCCTGGGCTACAGCGGGCCCAACAGCAACACCGCAGCCCGGCCGGTCAAGAGTGCACGTGTGGTCGGTGACGTGCTGGGCCGTTTCCACCCGCACGGGGACCAGGCGGCTTATGACGCCCTGGTGCGCATGGCACAGGATTTTGCGCAGCGTTACCCGCTGATCGATGGTCAGGGCAACTTCGGCAGCCGTGACGGCGATGGTGCCGCTGCCATGCGTTACACCGAAGCACGCCTGGCCAAGATTTCCACCCTACTGCTCGACGAGATCGACGAGGGCACGGTGGATTTCATGCCCAACTACGACGGTTCTACCGAAGAGCCCAAGCAGCTGCCGGCCCGCCTGCCCTTCACCCTGCTCAATGGCGCCAGCGGCATCGCCGTGGGCCTGGCCACCGAGATTCCCAGCCACAACCTGGGGGAGGTGGCGGCTGCCTGTGTGGCCCTGATCAAGACACCCAAGCTGTCCGATGCCGATTTGCTGGAACTGTTGCCCGGCCCAGACTACCCAGGCGGCGGCCAGATCATCAGCCCGAGCACCGACATCGCCGAGGCTTACCGCACCGGCCGTGGTTCGCTCAAGGTGCGCGCACGCTGGAAGATCGAGGAACTGGCGCGTGGCCAGTGGCAGCTGGTGGTGACCGAACTGCCGCCGGGCGTGAGCACGCAGAAGGTGCTCGAAGAAATTGAGGAGCTGACCAACCCCAAGGTCAAGGCCGGCAAAAAAGCCCTGAGCCCCGAGCAGAACCTGCTCAAGGCCACGGTGCTGGCCGTGCTCGACGTGGTGCGCGACGAGTCCAGCAAGGACGCACCCGTGCGCCTGGTCTGCGAGCCCAAGACCAGCCGCATCGAGCAGCAGGAACTCATCACCACGCTGCTGGCCCACACCAGCCTGGAAACCTCGTCCTCCATCAATATGACGATGGTGGGGCTGGATGGCCGCCCGACCCAGAAGAATCTGCGCCAGATGCTGGAAGAATGGATCGCTTTCCGCCAGGGCACCATCGAGCGCCGCTCGCAGCATCGCCTGGATAAGGTGCTGGACCGCATCCACATCCTCGAAGGCCGGCAGCTGGTGCTGCTGAACATCGACGAGGTCATCCGCATCATTCGCAATGCCGATGAGCCTAAACCGGCGCTGATGACGCGTTTCAAGCTCAGCGAGCGCCAGGCCGACGACATCCTTGAAATCCGCCTGCGTCAGTTGGCGCGGCTCGAAGCGATCAAGATCGAGCAGGAGCTCAAGGAACTGCGCGAAGAGCAGAAAAAGCTGGAAGAAATCCTCGGCAGCCCGGCGGCCTTGCGCAAGCTCATGGTCAAGGAAATCGAGGCCGATGCCAAGGTCTACGGTGATGCGCGCCGCACCCTGATCCAGACCGAAAAGAAGGCCGTGGCCGAAGTGAAGGTGGTCGACGAGCCGGTGACCGTGATCGTTTCGCAAAAGGGCTGGGTACGCGCGCGCCAGGGCCATGGTCATGAAGCGGCGAGTTTTGCCTTCAAGGCAGGTGATGGCCTGTACAGCACCTTTGAATGCCGTACGGTGGACACCCTGCTGGCTTTCGGCAACAAGGGCCGGGTCTATTCCGTGCCCGTGGCCAGCCTGCCTGGTGCGCGGGGTGACGGCCAGCCCGTGACCACGCTGGTGGAGCTGGAAGCCGGCACGCAGCTGGTGCACTACTACGCTGGAGCGCCGGGTGCCTGGCTGCTGCTGTCCACCTCCTCGGGCTACGGTTTCCTGGCCACGGTGGAAAACATGAGCTCGCGCCAGAAGGGCGGCAAGTCCTTCATCAACTGCGGCGAAGACGATACCGTGTGCCGGCCTTCGCCGGCCAATGTGCCGCCGCAGCCGCCGGCCACCCACGTGGTCTGCGCGTCGAGCGGCGGGCGTATCCTGAGCTTCGAGATCAGCGAGCTCAAGCCTATGCCCAATGGCGGGCGTGGCCTGATGCTGATCGACCTCGAAGCCAAGGACACCCTGGCCGGTGCCGCGGCCTACACGCGCAGCGTGAAGATCGAGGGCCTGGGCCGTGGTGGCAAAGAGCGCGACGAGACCCTGGAAATTCGCAGCCTCAACAATGCCCGTGCCGCACGCGGCCGCAAGGGCAAGGCGGCGGACCTGGGTTTCAAGCCCACGAGCGTGATTCGCGTCGAATAAACCGGGGACACCGCGGAACCGGCTTTGCTGGGCCGCTGGTGTCGCCCCCTTGAGGGGGAGGCGCCGCAGGCGCACAGGGGTGTTCTCATACGGCAAAATCAGACCGCTATGCATACCGACGTACTGATCGCTGGTGGCGGCATCGGCGGCCTGGCCGCCGGGCTGGCCTGCTCACGGGCCGGCTGCCATGTCCGCCTGTATGAGCGCGCTGAGGCTTTTGACGAGGTGGGGGCGGGCATCCAGATGGGGCCCAACGTCGTGCGCGTGCTGCAGGCCTGGGGGCTGGATGCGGCCCTGCGCCAGGTAGCGGCCTTTCCCGAGCGACTGCAGATACGTCATGCCCTCACTGGCGCCGAGCTCGGTGTCTTGCGTCTGGGCCCGTCCATGGTGCAGCGTTACGGCGCACCCTATGCCACCATCCATCGCGCCGATCTGCAACAACTGCTGCTGAACGCCCTGCAGCAGCGCGACGCCGTCTGGCTGCACACCGGCAAGACGGTGAACCGTTATGTGGAGACCAACGGTGCGATCGGATTGAGTCTCAGCGATGGCCTGGACGTGGAGGGGGATGCCCTGATCGCGGCCGATGGTTTGTGGAGCCAGCTGCGCCAGCAACTTCTGGCCGATGGCCCACCGCGTGTGGCTGGGCATCTGGCCTATCGGGCGCTGCTGCGCCAGTCTGATCTGCCGGCATCCCTGCGCAGCCAGCAGGTCACGGCCTGGCTCGGGCCCAAGCTGCATGTGGTGCAGTACCCGGTGCGTGGCAGTGAGTGGCTCAACGTCGTGGCCATCGTGCACGGGCAGGTGCAGGGCAGCCTGGAGGACTGGGACCATGGTGCCAATGCGGCCGATCTGCAGGCGGCTCTGGCACCCACCTGCGCGCCCCTGCGTGAGCTGATCGCGGCCGTTCCGGCCTGGCGCCTGTGGGTGCTGTGCGATCGTCCACCAATGAGCTCAGCCGACCAGATGGCGCGCGGTCATGTGGCCCTGTTGGGGGATGCCGCACATCCCATGCGTCCTTATCTCGCCCAGGGCGCGGGCATGGCCATCGAGGATGCGGCCGAACTGGGACGTCAGGTGGGGCTGGTCGATGGGGTGCTGGATGTGCCCACGTTGCTACAGCGTTATGCGCTCAACCGCTGGCAGCGCAATGCGCGGGTGCAGGCCCGTTCCATCCGCAATGGCGCGATCTTTCATCTGGAGGGTCCCATGGCCTGGGCGCGTGATACGTCGCTGCGTCTGCTGGGCGAGCGCTTGCTGGATGTGCCCTGGCTCTACCAGGGACCTTGAAATTCAGGACTCGGGCAGGGGCGGCAAGCCCACCTTGGCACGGGCGCGGTGGCAAGCTTCGCTGCCTTCTTCGAATTCACGACAGGGGGAGGGACGCCATTCATAGATGCCGCAGGCCACCTGTTCACCGAGTTTGCCGGTGAGGGCCGCACAGCGCGGCGGCCAGTGGTCGGTACCGCGCATGCGTGCGGTGTTGCCATTGACTTCGACGGTCAAGCCTGTGGGGACACGGCCGCCGTTTTCATCCAGTTCGTAGCTGGAGAAATCCACACGGCACCAGGAACAGCAGGCGCCGCAACTCGTGCACGCAGACATCAGAGCTTCCCGAGCAGCTGGTACTCCATCAGAGCCTTCTGTAAGTGCAATCTGTTTTCCGCTTCATCCCACACCACGGACTGCGGGCCGTCAATGATCTCGGCCTCGACTTCCTCACCGCGGTGCGCGGGCAGGCAGTGCATGAACAATGCGTCCGGTTTGGCGGCACGCATCATCTCGGCGTCCACGCACCAGTCGGCGAAGGCCTTTTTGCGGGCTTCGTTTTCGGCTTCGAAGCCCATGCTGGTCCAGACGTCGGTGGTTACCAGGTCGGCGCCTGCGCAGGCCTGCAGCGGGTCTAGGAAGACTTGGTAGCAGCCGCTCTTGACGCCGGCCAGCGCCGGGTCGATCTCATAGCCGCTGGGTGTGCTCAGGTGCACGGTGAAACCCAGCAGTTCAGCGGCCTGCAGCCAGGTGTTGGCCATGTTGTTGCCGTCGCCCACCCAGGCCACCACCTTGCCCGTGATCGAGCCGCGGTGCTCGATGTAGGTGTAGATGTCGGCCAGGATCTGGCAGGGGTGGTACTCATTGGTCAGGCCGTTGATCACGGGCACGCGCGAGTATTCGGCGAAACGCGCGATCTTGTCCTGACCGAAGGTGCGGATCATGACCAGGTCCACCATGCGGCTGATCACGCGCGCGCTGTCCTCGATGGGCTCGGCGCGGCCCAGCTGGCTGTCGCCCGTGGTCAGGTGCACCACGCTGCCACCGAGCTGGTACATGCCGGCCTCGAAGCTCACACGTGTGCGCGTCGAGGCCTTCTCGAAGATCATGGCCAGGGTACGGTCCACCAGGGGCTGGTGTTGTTCGTAGGCCTTGAACTTCTTCTTGATCAGCGCGGTGCGCTCAAAAAGGTAGGCGTATTCGGCGGCCGTGAGGTCGCTGAATTGCAGGTAGTGTTTGAGTTGTGTCGTCGTCATCACGCCATCCTCAGGCTTCGGCGAGGAAATCGCGCACCAGGGGCAGCAGACGGGCCAGCAGCTCGTCGATCTCGGCTTTCGTGATGATGAGCGGCGGTAGCAGGCGGATGACCGAATCGGCCGTCACGCTGATCAGCAGGCCGGCCTCGGCCGCACGGCCGATCAGCACGCCGCAGGGCTTGGCCAGTTCGACGCCGATCATCAGGCCATAGCTGCGGATGTCCTTCACGCCCGGGTGCTGGTCCAGTTCCTGACGCAGCTTGCCGGTCAGGTATTGCCCCATCTGCTCGGCATGCTGCAACAAGCCATCCTCTTCCATGATGCGCAGGGTCTCGACGCCCGCGCGCATGGCCAGCGGGTTGCCGCCGAAGGTGGTGCCGTGGTTGCCAGGCTGGAAGATGTCGGCCGCCTTGGGGCCGGCCACGACCGCGCCGATGGGCACGCCCGACCCCAGGCCCTTGGCCAGGGCCATCACGTCGGGCTGGATGCCAGCCCACTGGTGGGCGAACCACTTGCCCGTGCGGCCCATGCCGCTTTGCACCTCGTCGATGCACAGCAGCCAGTCGCGCTCGGTGCAGAGCGCACGCACGGCGCGCAGGTACTCGTTGCGCATGGCATTGATGCCGCCTTCGCCCTGGATGGTCTCGAAGAACACGGCCACCACGTCGGGGTTGTTGGCCGTGGCTTTTTTCAGCGCCTCGATGTCGTTGAGCGGCACGCGGATGAAACCCGGCACCAGGGGGCCGAAGCCCTTCTGGATTTTCTCGTTGCCTGTGGCACTGAGCGTGGCGATGGAGCGGCCGTGGAAGGCGCGCTCGTAGACCACGATCTGCGGGTTGCTGATGCCCTTGTCATGGCCGTATTTGCGCGCCAGCTTGAGCACGGCCTCGTTGGCCTCCAGACCGGTATTACAGAAGAACACGTTCTGCATGCCCGAGATCTCGACCAGCTTCTTTGCCAGTTCTTCCTGCAGGGGCACGTGGTAGTAGTTGGAGGTGTGGATCAGCCGGGCGATCTGTTCCTGCAGGGCCGGCACCAGCCGGGGGTGGTTATGGCCCAGGGTGTTGACGGCGATGCCGGCCAGCGCATCCAGGTATTCCTTGCCATTGATGTCCCAGACGCGGCAGCCCTGGCCATGCGACAGCGCGATCGGCACGCGGCCATAGGTGTTCATCACATGCGGGGAAGCTGCTGCGACAGGCTTGACGGCAGGGGCGTTCATGGCTACACACTCCGGGAGAACTGAAAACAAAGGCGGCCCAACGAAAGTTGGGCCGTTGAGCGGTGATTTTAGGGCCTGTTGCCGCGCTTGGTGCTAGCGGTCGTCGCTGCGGTTTTGTGGCTGGCGGCGGACCCCGTTGCTGCCGGTCTCAAGTCTTATATAAGATACAATACTGAGCAACCCACCCGCTGCCGGACCAGTCGCTGCACCCAGCCCGTGTCCGCCGCCCGAGCCCCCACCCATGGTCTCCAACGCTGCCAAAGAAGTCTTCATCCTCGGACTGACCCGCACGGGCAAGGCTTTCCGCCCCAGCGACTGGGCCGAGCGTCTGGCCGGCGTCATGAGCCAGTTCCGCCCCGGTGGCCCGCAGCCCGGCAGCCATCTGGGTTATTCCCCCTGGTGTGTTCCCAGTTCACTCGACAATGTCCGATGTGTCATCGTCAACCGTGAACTGCGTGATCTCGAGCCCATGGCCTGGGATTTCTGCATCAACTTTGCGCGCGACAACGGCTTGCAGGTGCGCGAGTTTGACGCGCAGGGCCGACCGCTCGACTGAGCTTGGTACAGGCAACAAAAAACCGCCCGAAGGCGGTTTTTTGCTTTGCTGACAGCGCACCCGTTACAAACGGCAGACCTTGAGGGTCTGTGCGATTTGCCTGAAATCAGGCGGCGGCCAGGGCCTTGACCTTGGTCGACAGGCGGCTCTTGTCGCGAGCGGCCTTGTTCTTGTGGAAGATGCCTTTGTCGGCCACAGTGTCCACCACGGCCTGCATCTTGCCAAACAGCTCGGTGGCTTTGGCTTTGTCGCCAGCGAGAACGGCTTTTTCAACGTTCTTCACGGCGGTGCGGTATTTGGAGCGCAGGGAGGTGTTGGCTGCATTCAGCTTCACGTCCTGACGTGCGCGTTTACGGCCCGACGCCAGGCGCGGGTTCTTTTTCTTCGGCTTTCCAGATGCCATATCAATGTTTCCTTGTGTCTGTGGATGATGTCAGCAAAGCCGGCTATTGTAGCAGGTCAGGCCACCTGATGTAAGTGCGCGCTCAGGGTGGGGTAGGGCAGGCTAAACTCGGTCCCGATGAGCCTTTTCAAAGCCGCCTCGACGGTCTCGCTCCTGACCCTGGCCTCGCGCATCACGGGACTGGTGCGCGAGCTGTTGATGGCCGCCATGTTCGGCGCCAGCGCCCTGACCGACGCCTTCAACGTCGCCTTCCGCATCCCCAACCTGTTTCGCCGCCTGTTTGCCGAAGGCGCTTTCAGTCAGGCCTTTGTGCCGGTGCTGGCTGCCGCCAGGGCCCGGCAGGGCGATGAGGCCACGCACCAGCTGATCGACCGGGTGGCCACGGTGCTGGCCTGGGTGCTGCTGGCTGTCAGCGTGCTGGGCGTGCTGGCCTCGCCCCTGCTGGTCTGGCTCATGGCGTCCGGCCTGCGCAGGATGGAGGCGGGCAGCGCCTTTGATGCCGCGGTGGTGATGACACGCTGGATGTTCCCCTACATCGCTTGCATGTCCCTGGTGGCGCTGGCGGCCGGTGTGCTCAATACCTGGAAACGTTTTGCCGTGCCGGCGGCTACACCCGTGCTGCTCAATGTGGCCATGATCGCTGCGGCCTGGTGGGGCGCACCGTGGTTCCAGTCCCTGGGCATTCCGGCCATCTATGCCTTGGCGGGTGGGGTTCTGATCGGCGGCTTGTTGCAGCTGGGCGTGCAGGTTTACGCCCTCAAGCGCCTGGGCCTGCTGCCGCGCATCGGCCTGTCGCCCGCAGCGCTGCGTTCGGCCTGGGCCGACGAAGGCACGCAGCGCGTGCTCAAGCTCATGGCGCCGGCCCTGCTGGGCGTGAGCGTGGCCCAGCTTTCGCTGCTGATCAACACCCAGATCGCCTCGCATCTGGCACCAGGCAGCGTGAGCTGGCTCAGCTACGCCGACCGGCTGATGGAATTTCCGGTCGCCTTGCTGGGCGTGGCCCTGGGCGTGGTGCTCATGCCCCAGCTGGCCGCCGCCAGGGCGGCCGATGACGCAGCCCGTTATTCGGCCATGCTGGATTGGGGCTTGCGCCTGGTCGTGTTGCTGGCCGTGCCCTGTGCCATCGCCCTGCTGACCTTTGCCCTGCCCCTGGTGGCCGTGCTTTTCCACTACGGCGCTTTCACGGCGCGTGACGTGCAGATGACCTCCTGGGCCCTGATGGGCTGGGGGGTGGGCCTGCTCGGTGTGGTGGCGGTCAAGGTGCTGGCGCCGGCCTATTACGCCAGCCAGGACATCCGTACACCGGTACGGATCGCCATCGTGGTGCTGGTCTTCACCCAGCTGCTCAATATCGTGCTGGTGCCCCAGCTGCAGCATGCAGCCCTGGCCCTGTCCATCGGCATCGGTGCCATGGTCAACGCCGGGTGGTTGCTGGTCGGCCTGCTGCGCCGCGGCAGCTACCGTCCCCTGCCGGGCTGGGGCGTGTTTGCCTTGCAGGTCACGGCTGCTGCGGCGTTGATGACTGTCTTCCTCATGTGGGCCGCCGGAGCCTGGGACTGGACGCGCCTCCAAAGCCAGCCGGTCCTGCGCATCGCCCTGCTGGCCACCTTGGTGCTGGGGGCCGCCCTGATCTATCTGGGATCGGCCTGGGCCGCCGGCCTGCGTTTTCGCCAGTTCCTGCGCCGCTGACCATGGGCCTGAGCTTCACTGTCCCCACACCGCTGGCGTATTTCGGCGCCCTGGTGCAGAGCGATGCGCAGTTCCACCTGCTGGAGGCCGCCGTCAGCCTGGGGCAGGATGAGTACCCGCGGCTCGATGTGCAGCAGGTGCTGGCCGAGGTCGATGCCCTGCAGGACCGCCTGCGCCGCCGCCTACCGGTGGATGCGCCGGCTGCACACAAGCTGCGCATCCTCAACCATTTCTTCTTCCAGGACCTGCATTTCGGCGGCAACCTCAACCACTATTACGACCCGGACAACAGCTATCTGCACAAGGTGCTGGAACGGCGCCGGGGCATCCCGGTGTCGCTGGCCGTGCTCTGGCTGGAACTCGCCCAGGGCCTGGGCCTGCAGGCGCACGGCGTGGGCTTTCCCGGGCATTTCATGGTCAAGGTCAACCTGCCGCAGGCGCAGGTGGTGGTCGACCCTTTCAGTGGTCAGTCCATGAGCCGTGAGGAACTGCTGAGCCGGCTGGAGGCTTGGCGCGGTCTCCACGGGCTCACGGATCCGCCCGAGCTGCCCCTGGGCCACTATCTGCAAGCCATGCCGGCGCGCGAGATCATGGCGCGCATGCTGCGCAACCTCAAGGAAATCCATCGCTCCCAGCGTGACTGGGAGCGTCTGGTGGCGGTGGAAGACCGCTTGCTGGTGCTCTTGCCGCGGGCCTGGGACGAATACCGCGACCGCGGCCTGGCCCAGGCCGAGCTGGGCCTGCTGGCCCCGGCGGTGCGGGATCTGGAAACCTATCTGGGGCAGTCGGGCGAGGGTGAGGACGTGCCGGCCATCACCGAGCGTGTGGCGGCATTGCGCCGCGCTCTGGGCTAAGAGACCGTGAACCGGCTCTGAGCGCGCGCCGCTGCCGTGCTCAGCACTTCACGAGCTTCAGGAACGAGGGAATGGGCGGGGCTTCCTGTGCGACGGCCGCTTCGGCGGCGCGCGGGGCTGCCGCAGGTGGACTACGCAACATGCCATTGCTGGCCACACGATCAAGCACGCGCGAGCTGTTGATGCGTGTCACGGCCGGAACCGGGCGTGAAACCAGCAGGCGGGAGGCCGCTCCGGGACTGGCTTCGCGCTGTGCAGGTGCCGGTTGGGCTGTCATCAGGGGCGCGGCCAG
>CAUPRZ010000012.1:0-15236 GCA_963513855.1 uncultured Hylemonella sp. | reverse complement strand
GACTTGCACTTAGTTCCGAAGAACTTGGCAATCGCCTTCAAACGCCCACGCTTATCGGCTGTATATTTTTAAGGAACCATCGCAAAACTTACCGTCTTGCGCTTGCTTAGCTGCGATCAGCTGAGCCTCGAATTCTAGCACTATTTTTTGCACCCGGTCAACACATTGACCAGATTTTTTGAATCACTTGCCGCCGACTTGGGATCTGCGGGCACCCCGGAAACGCATTCTGAGGCTGACTCAACTCACTGCTTTTCAGCAGCGAAGCCCGCAACTATAGCACAGTTTTTCAGGCGCCCCCAACCTAGCTTCGGGCCGCCATGGACGGCTCCGGACAAGTGGCATGAGCAAGGATAATCCCCAACACTTATGGCCGTGCTCACCCTCCTCAATGCTCAATTGGCTTATGGCCATGTCGCCCTGCTTGATCATGCAGACTTTGCTCTCGAATCCGGTGAGCGCGTAGGCCTGATCGGGCGCAACGGCACTGGCAAATCATCTTTGCTCAAGATTCTTGCCGGCCTCGAAAAAGCCGACGATGGCACTCTGCAGCTCCAGCAGAAACTACGCCTGACCTATGTGGCCCAGGAACCCGTGCTCGAACCCGACGTCTCAATTTTCACCGCCGTTCGCAGCGGCCTGGATAACGTTATCGATCTGATCGAGCTCTACACCAGCGGGGAAGGTGATCTGGATCAGCTGCAAGACGCGATCGAAGCTCAGGACGGCTGGAACTGGGAGCAGCGGGTCAATGAAACCCTGCATCGCCTGCATCTGGAGCCGGACACCCTCATCAAGACGCTCTCGGGCGGCACACGCAAGCGGGTGGCGCTAGCCCAGGCGCTGGTGGCACAGCCGGATGTTCTTCTGCTTGACGAACCCACCAACCACCTGGACCTGGACTCCATCGTGTGGCTGGAAAATCTGTTGCTTGAATTCAAGGGCAGCATCGTCACGATCACCCACGATCGCACCTTCCTAGACCGCGTAGCGACACGAATTGTGGAACTCGATCGAGGCCACCTGAATTCCTATCCTGGCAACTTTGCCGCTTATCTCCTGCAGAAGGAAGAGCAGCTGGCACAGGAAGCCGTCATCAACGCCAAGGCTGACAAGCTGCTGGCCCAGGAAGAAGTCTGGGTGCGCAAGGGCGTTGAAGCCCGGCGGACCCGCAGCCAGAGCCGCATCACCCGTCTGCAACAGTTGCGGGCCCAGCACGCCGCACGCCGCGATACCCAGGGCAGCGTCAAAATGGACATCGCTGCCGGCGCACGCAGCGGCAAGCTGGTGGCCGAGCTGACGGAGGTCAGCAAAACCTTTGGCCATCGCACCGTGGTCAAGGATTTCAGCGCCACGATCCTGCGAGGCGACAAGATCGGCCTCATCGGCGCAAACGGTGCCGGCAAGACCACCTTGCTGAAGATGATTCTGGGTGAGTTGCAAGCCGACAGCGGCCAGGTCCGCCAAGGTGCCAACCTGCAGGTCGCCTACTTCGACCAGATGCGCAATGCGCTCAATCTGGACGCCACGCTGGAAGACTTCATCAGTCCCGGCAGCGAATGGATCGAAATCGGGAACAAGCGCCAGCACGTCAAGAGTTACCTGGGTGATTTCCTGTTCTCACCGGCGCGCGCCAACTCCCCCGTGCGCTCCCTTTCTGGTGGCGAGCGCAATCGCCTGCTGCTGGCACGACTGTTTGCCCGACCAGCCAATGTGCTGGTGCTGGACGAACCCACCAATGACCTGGACATCGACACACTGGACCTGCTGGAAGAACTCCTGCAGGACTATCCCGGCACAGTTTTCCTTGTCAGCCACGACCGAACCTTCCTGAACAATGTGGTCACCAGCATCATCGCGCATGAAGGCGAGGGCCGCTGGCGCGAATACGAGGGGGGCATCGACGACTGGTTGATCCAGGCCAAGCGCAGCCAGGCCATCCTATCGGCTGCCGAGCCCATAGCCACCACCAAGACGCCCTCAGCAGCCGTCAGCGACTTGCCCACACGAAACGCTGGCACTGCCAAGCTCAGCTACAAGGAGCAGCGTGAGCTGGAAACGCTGCCCAAGCTGATTGATGCCCTGGAGGAGGAACAGGGGCAGTTACGCCAGGCACTGGCGGACGGGATGCTGTATGCCAAGGACCCGCAGCGGGCCACCACCTTGCACCAGCGCGACGGAGCGATCGAGGCAGAGTTGATGGCCGTCCTGGCCCGCTGGGAAGAGTTGTCGACGCGGGCCTGAAACCCGCTGGGGTCTCAAACGCGGTAGCGGTCGCTGCCGCTGCTGCTCAAACGCGCCAGCAAGGCCGGTGCAATGGCCGTCAGGGACAACACTTCGTCAGCCGCCCCGTGGGCAATAGCCTCACGCGGCATGCCGAACACGACGCAGCTGGCCTCATCCTGCACATAGTTGTAGCTGCCAGCATCCTTCATCTCGCGCATGGCCTTGGCACCGTCGTTGCCCATGCCGGTGAGCATGATGCCAAAGGCATTGGGCCCCGCAACCTGGGCACAGGAGTGGAACAGCACCTCCACCGAAGGTTTGTGGCGATTGACCGGTTCGCCATCTTCCACCACAGCCACATAGTTGGCGCCGCTGCGGTCAATGCGGAACTGCTTGCCGCCGGGCGCGATATAGGCATGGCCGGGCAGGATGCGCTCGCCATGCGCCGCTTCCTTGACCGTGATCTGGCACAACCCGTTGAGGCGGGCCGCAAAACTGGTGGTGAAGCCGGGCGGCATGTGCTGGGTGATGACAATGCCCGGGGAATCTGCGGGCATGCGTACAAGAACCTCCTTGACCGCCTCGGTGCCCCCCGTGGACGAGCCGATTCAGATCAGATTTTCCGTTGACAGGCGCCCCAGCAGCTTGGGTGGTGCTGCAGGGGCACCGGCCGTCGCGGACGCGCCTGCGGCAGGTGTGGAAGCGCGACGGATATGCGCCGAGGCCGCAATGCGGATCTTCTCGACAATCTGGTCTGACAAATCCTTGATCCCTTCAGCCAGACCGATACGTGGCTTGGCCACAAAATCGATCGCCCCCAGCTCCAGCGCCCGCATGGTGACTTCGGCGCCACGCTCAGTCAGTGTGGAAATCATGAGCACGGGCATGGGACGCAGACGCATCAGGCGCCCCAGGAAATCGATGCCGTCCATGCGCGGCATTTCGACGTCCAGCGTGATCACGTCCGGATTGAGATCGCGGATCATCTCGCGGGCAATCAGCGGGTCGTTGGCCGCCCCCACGCATTCCATGTCCTTCTGGCGGTTGATGATTTCAGCCAGCAGGCTGCGCACCAGCGCCGAGTCATCCACCACCACCACACGTATCTTCTTCAAGTTCAACCTCGCTAGAACAGATCCACGGAGCCGCCGGCATTGGACTTGGCCACCGCGGCAGCATTGCCCTTGCGCTCCTCGACCACCAGGGCTTCGGGATGTGCATGGGCCAGACGCTTGACCAGGGCCTTGCCGGTCACCGGGAAAAAACAGACCTTGCGCGGATGGATGTCCAGCACATCCTGGGACACCACCGGGATGCGCTCGGTCGCCAGGTAATCAAGCACGAACTTGGTATTGCGCTCGCCCACGTTCATGGTGGTGAAACCGGCCATCACGGCCCCGCCGCCGAAGACCTTGGCCTGCATGGTCTCGCGCCGGGCCCCCATCTTCATCATCTCGTTGAGCAGCAGTTCCATGGCGTAGGAGCCGTATCGGCCCGAACCATCCTCCCCCTCGGGCAGCATGAAATGGTTCATCCCCCCCAGGCGCGCCTTGCCATCCCAGATGCAGGCCGCGATGCAGGAGCCCAGCACGGTCATGATGAGCACATCGTCATTCGCGACGAAATACTCACCCGGCAACACCTTGACTGCGTCGTACTGGAAATGATGGTCGGCATAGAAAAAGGACGCCTCGCCCGGCTTGCGCACCTGCGCACGCAACTCATCCACCCGCGAGATACGCCCACCCGCCAGGACCTTGGGGCCACCCGCCGTGACGGGCCGCAGAGCGGCTGCTTCAGCCATGGGCCTCCCGAAACGGCGAGAACTGCTGGACGCCCGCTCCGCCGGACAAGAACTCAGCGACGCTCATAGACCGTCTTTCCTCTCAGCACAAAAAGGTCCCGCGATTCGTTGAAGTTCTCGGAGTGCCCCACAAACAGCTGCCCACCGGGCTTCATGACACGGTGGATGCGTTCCAGCACGCTGCGCTGGGTCGGGGCATCGAAATAGATCATGACATTACGGCAGAAGACGATGTCAAAGGGCTCGCGAAACGGCCAGTCGTCACGGATCAGGTTGACGCTGAGAAATTCCACCACGCGTTGCAGCTCGGGCTTGACGCGCAGCAGGCCGGCATTGCTGCCCTTGCCCCGCATGAAAAAACGCTGAAGCCGGCCCGAATCCAGGCCCTTGGTGGATTCGCTGCGGTAGACGCCACGCGCTGCCGTAGCCAGCACCTTGGAATCGATGTCACTGGCCCAGAGCTTGAAGTTGCCCTGCGGGCCCAGCGCCTCCTGTGCCGTCATGACAATGGAATAGGGTTCTTCGCCCGTGGAAGCGGCATTGCACCAGACCTTCCAGGCCTGGGCGGGGCGCGCCTTCAGGTAGTCGGCGAGGATCTCGAAGTGATGCTGCTCGCGGAAAAAAGACGTCAGGTTGGTCGTCAAGGCGTTGACAAACTCCTGCCACTCCGGCCCATCATGGGATTCGAGCCAAGTCAAATAGTCGCGGAAGTTCTGGTGACCGGTATCGCGCAGACGGCGCGAGAGACGGCTGTAGACCATGGCGTGTTTGCCATCGTGCAGACTGATGCCGGCGCGCTGGTAGATCAGCGACTGGACACGGACAAAATCGGCCTGGGTCCAGCTGAACTCGCGCGCCTGCTGATCACCACCGGCAATTTCGGCAGCACTGGCCTTATCGGCCCCGGGCTTGGTGCTACGGGCAGTTTTGTCCATCATCAGCACGCGCGAAGATTCGGACAGCGGGAAGGCAAATCAGGCCTCGACAGACATCAACCCCATGTCGACACTGGACATGAGCTTCTCGATGTCCAGCAGGATCAGCATACGGTCGCCGACCGAGCCCAGGCCAACGACGGCCGAGCTGTCGATCGTGGCATCGATCTCCGGCGCCGCCTTGACCTGATCGGGAGGCAGTTCCATGACATCGCTGACCGAGTCAACCACGATACCCACGATGCGACTGCCCAGGTTCAGGATGATGACCACCGTGAAGCTGTTGTATTCGGCCTTGGCGCAATTGAACTTCAGGCGCATGTCCACGATGGGCACGATGGTGCCGCGCAGATTGACCACGCCCTTGATGAAGCTCGGCGCATTGGCAATGCGCGTGGGTTTTTCGTAGCCGCGGATCTCCTGGACCTTGAGGATGTCGATGCCGTACTCCTCCTGGTCCAGCCTGAACGTGAGGTATTCGCGCGGGCCAGCCGCCACTTTGCCTTCTTCTGCGACTTGATTCATATCGGTCTGCTCCTCAACTGTGACTCAATGACGCGAGCGCCGCACCAGGGCACTCGTATCCAGGATCAGGGCCACTTTTCCATCGCCCAGGATGGTGGCGCCCGAGACGTTCTGCACCTTGCGGTAATTCGTTTCAAGGTTCTTCACAACCACCTGCTGCTGGCCCAGCAATTCGTCGACCAGCAGGGCCACGCGGCTGCCTTCAGCCTCGACCACGACCATGATGTCGCTGGACTTGGCGTCATCACGCGGCACCTGGAAGACCCGCTCCAACTCGATCACGGGCATGTATTCGTCACGCACCTTGACCAGACGCGAGCCCTGGGCCACGGTGTTGACGGCATCATCCTTGACCTGGAAGGACTCGACAACGGACGACAGCGGCAGGATGTAGACCTCGTCGCCCACGCCCACCGACATGCCATCCATGATGGCCAGCGTCAGCGGCAGGCGCACCGAGACGCGCATGCCGTAACCTTCGGAAGAATCGATCTCGACCGTGCCGTTGAGGGCTGCGATGTTCTTCTTGACCACATCCATGCCGACACCACGGCCCGAGACGTCGGTCACCACATCTGCCGTGGAAAAACCGGGCGCAAAGATCAATTGCCAGACATCGGCATCCGACATCTGGTCGGAAACATCGAGGCCACGCTCTTTCGCCTTCCTGAGGATCTTCTCGCGATTAAGACCACGACCATCGTCGCGCACCTCGATCACGATGGAGCCGCCCTGATGGGCCGCCGACAGGGTGATGGTGCCGGTTTCGGGCTTGCCAGCCTTGAGGCGGTCGGCTGGCATCTCGACACCGTGGTCACAGCTGTTGCGCACCAGATGGGTCAGCGGGTCGGTGATCTTCTCGACCAGCCCCTTGTCCAGTTCGGTGGCCTCACCCTGGGTGACGAACTCCACTTTCTTGCCCAGCTTGCTGGCTAGGTCGCGCAGCATGCGCGGGAAGCGGCTGAACACGATGGACATCGGGATCATGCGGATCGACATCACCGATTCCTGCAGATCGCGTGTGTTGCGATCCAGATCGGCCAGGCCGGCCAGCAACTGCTGATTGGCCGTGGGGTCCAGGGCCCGACTGTTCTGGGCCAGCATGGCCTGGGTGATCACCAGCTCACCCACCAGGTTGATCAGCTGGTCGACCTTGTTGATGGCCACGCGGATGGTGGCCGCCTCGGGCTGGGCCGCGACCTGGGAAGCTGCTTTGGCGGGCGCCGCCTTGGCGACGGGTGCGCCCTCGCCAACGGCCGCTGCAACGGGTGCCGTACCGCCCTCGGGCAGGCCGGGGGCGCCGTCAAAGAAACCAAAACCCGGCGCCGCGGCCACCGGTGTACCGGGTGCCGGATCGTCCTTGTCCACCCAGGCCACAGCCGCCGGAGCGCTGGGCTCCAGGAACTGGACCTGTTCCCGGGCCACATGGAAGGCGAACAGATCGAGCAGATCATCATTGCTCGACGCCGTCGTCACCTGGAAGGCCCGGATGCCCGGACGGTCACTGGCGATTTCGCTGATCTCACCCAGGCCCGCGATGTCGCGGAACAGGTCCTTGACGCCATCCACCAGGTCCGGCCGCTCCAGCGGCCCGAAACGGATCTCGACCTGACGCTGCCCCGGCTTGACCGGCGCAGCAGGAGGTGCCGGGGCCACGGGAGCAGGGGCCACCACCACCGGAGCCGGTGCGGGGGCAGCAGCCGGTGCGGGCATCCCGCCAGCCGCCAGTTCGCTGATGCGACGCACCAGATCGGCCGTAGAAGGCGGCGCACTGGTATCGCCCGACTGATGGCGGGCCAGCAGCATGCGCGAGGAGTCGGCCGACTCGAGCAACACGTCGACCATCAGGGGGTTGGGCTGCAGCTCATGGCGGCGCAACTTGTCCAGCAGCGATTCCATCTGGTGCGTGAGCTCGGCCACGTCGCTGAAACCGAAAGTGGCAGCGCCCCCCTTGACCGAATGCGCGCAGCGAAAAATGCCGTTGAGCTCTTCGTCGTCCGCAGTCTCCAGGTTCAAATTGAGCAGCATCTGCTCCATCTGGTCCAGATTCTCACCCGCTTCCTCGAAGAAGATCTGATAGAACTGGGTCAGATCAAACGCATCACCTGCGCCACTGCCTTCCTGATGTCCCTCGGCCATACCTATCTCCTGTTGTGATCGCGTCTTGTCGGACGGTGGACCGGATTACTTGATAACTTTCTTGATGACCTCGAGCAGACGCGCGGGATCAAAGGGCTTGACCAGCCAGCCCGTGGCGCCCGCCGCCCGTCCGGCCTGTTTCATCAGATCGCTGGACTCGGTGGTCAGCATAAGGATGGGCGTGGTCTTGAAATTCGGGTGCTCGCGCAGCTTGCGCGTCAGGCCCAGACCATCCAGACGCGGCATGTTCTGGTCGGTCAGCACCAGGTCGAAGTGCTGCTGCTGCGCCTTTTCGTAGGCGTCCTGCCCGTCGACGGCCTCCACCACCTGGTAGCCGGCGCCCGACAAGGTGAAGGAAACCATCTTGCGCATCGAGGGCGAATCGTCAACTGCAAGGATGAGTGGCATGTCTGGGCTCCGGGGAATAAGGTCGTGTAGGGTTGAAGTCAGATTCTTCTGCGTACCGTCAGAACAGCTCGATCGAACCGGCGTCCATCTCGTCCTGCGTGACGGGGTTGGGACGCTCAGGCACTTCCTCGACAAAGGGCACGGCTTCACCATCCTCCATCCCCATGGACTCGGAAGCCAGCCGGTAGGCACAGCCTTGCAGCACCTTGGAGGTATGCACGATGAGCTGGGAGGCCATGTCCTGGAACTGCAGCTCGGTCACGGCCGAACGCAGCACGTTGCGGACTTCGTCGAGGGCTGCGGCATTGGTGGCGGCCGGATCATCCAGCCCTGCGATGGCCTGGGTGAAACGCTGCATCAGGTTGTCCATGGTGTGGGCCAGCAGCCCGTCCAGCCGGGCCAGGTCGTGCACCACCACCAGCAGGGAGTCCTGCACCTCGGCCACCAGCATGACCGGCAACTGCACGCCGGGTCGTTCCGCTGGCTGGGTATGGGGGGCTTGCATGGTCTCTCCAGTCCGATGTCAGGATGCTAATTGATTCACTGTTTCATCCAGTCCGGCATTAGAATTTTGCAGGATAGAGGGTAGCAGGATTCCGCCGAAATGGGATGGAATTCGTCAACATTTGCTGCGTTTCCCGCCGCGCCCTGCCGTCCCGGAAGTACCGGGCTCCACACCGCTTCATCTACCGCATGCCATCCCCACGCCACCCAGCCCCCATTCATCTTCTGCATCTGGAGGACTCGGAGCTGGATCATGACATCGTGCGTCAGACCCTGCGTCGCGCCGGCATGCCTTGCGAATTGACGCGGGTCGAGAACCTGGGCGACTTCGTACAAACCCTAGCAAGCCAGCGCTACGACGCCGTGCTGGCCGACTACCGCCTGCCCGGCTTCACCGCCCTGGACGCCTGGGAGGCCCTGCAGGCCACCCCCCAGCCCCCACCTTTTATCCTGCTCTCGGGCGCCATTGGTGAAACGGCCGCGGTGGATGCCATCAAGCTGGGCATGAGCGACTACCTGCTCAAGGACGATCTGGGCAAGCTGGCACACGTGATCCAGCGCGCCATCGAGGTTCAGCAAGCCAAACGTGAGCGCGAACGCGCCATGGAAGAGTTGGCCGCCTCCGAACAGCGGCTGGCGCGTTTCGCCGAGCATCTGCAAAGCTCCATCGAACAGGAGCGCGCCGCCATTGCGCGCGAGATCCACGACGACCTCGGCGGCTCGCTCGCCGCCATCCAGTTCGACCTGTCCTGGATCGGACGTCACCACGCCGATGCCGACACCCTGGCCCATGTGGAGGCGGCCACGGGCATGCTGCAGCACGCGGTCGGCGCCAGCCAGCGCATCATGATGAACCTGCGGCCCGCCATCCTGGACCAGGGCCTGCAGGCCGCCATCGAGTGGCTGGCCGGGGAGTTCGAGCGGCGAACCGGGATCCGCACCCAGGTGCGCGCTGCGCTGCGGCAAACCGCCATCGCCAAAAGTGTGCAGCTCACGGCCTACCGCACGGCGCAGGAGGCACTGACCAACATCGCCAAACACGCGCGCTGCAGCGAGGTGCGGGTCGACCTCTCGGACGCCGAAGACGTGCTGACCCTGGAGATCACCGACAATGGGCAAGGCATCGAGGCGACGGAACGCCAGAAACCCAAGGCCTTCGGCCTCAAGGGCCTGCAGGAACGGGCCCGAACGGCCGGCGGCTGGCTGGACATCAGCAGCCGTGTCGGTGCCGGCACATCCATTACGCTCACAGTACCCCTGACAGCACAGGCCAAGGACGAGACCCGATGATACGAGTGATACTTTGCGACGACCACGCCGTGGTACGCCGCGGCATCCGCGACACCCTGTCGGAGGCGGTCGACATCAAGGTCACGGGCGAGGCCGGCAGTTATTCGGAAGTGCGCGAACTGCTGCGCGCCACACCCTGCGACGTGCTGGTACTCGACCTCAATCTGCCGGGCCGCGGTGGCCTGGAGGTACTGGCCTCCCTGCGCGAGGCCGAGACACCCATCAAGGTGTTGGTGGTCTCCATGTTCCCCGAGGACCAGTACGCCATTCGCTGCCTGCGCGCCGGCGCTCAAGGGTATCTGAACAAGGCTGGCAACCCGGCCGAGCTGATCGAGGCCGTACGCACCATCGCCCAGGGCCGCAAATACGTCACCCCCGACGTGGCCCAGATGCTGGTCGACAACCTGGCCACACCCACCAGCGAAGCCCTGCACGACAGCCTGTCCGAACGCGAGCTGCAGACCCTGCTCAAGATCGCCTCGGGCAAACGCCTGTCCGACATCGCCGAGGAACTCATGCTCAGCCCCAAGACCGTGAGCGTCTACCGTTCGCGTGTGCTGGAAAAACTCAAGCTCTCGAACAACGCCGAGTTGACGGTCTACGCCATCCGCAACGGGCTCGTATAAACCGAGCCTAACGCCCGGTGAAGATCTCGATCGAGCGTTCCAGCAGCGACTGGAAAGGCTGGTCCAGCATGGGCAGGGTGGCAGTCATGCCCACCAGGCCCACGGCCAGCGTGATGGGAAAACCCACCGCGTAGACGTTCATCTGCGGCGCCACGCGCGAGATGATGCCCAGCGCCAGGTTGGTGAACAGCAGCAGGGCCAGCATGGGCAGGGCAATCCACAGCGCACTGGCAAAAAGCTCAGCTCCCAGGGTGTGGAGCTGCATCCGGCGCACGGCCTCCAGGAAGTTGGGCGTGACCGGGAAGACCTCAAAGCTGCGCGTCACGGCCATCAGCACCATGAGGTGGCCGTTGAGCACCACAAAAAGCAGCGAAGCCATGTAGCCGAAGAAACGCGCCACCGCGCTGACCTGGCCGTTGAGCGAAGGGTCGAAAAAGGCCGCGAAGTTCAAGCCCATCTGAAAACCCACCACCTCGCCCGCCAGTTCGAATGCCGCAAACACCAGGCGCACGACAAAGCCGATAGCCAGGCCAATGCTCACCTGCTGAATCACCACCCCCAGGGCTTCGGGGCCATTGAGGTCGATCACCGGCATGGGGGGGAGCGTGGCCTGGGCCGCCAGCGCCACCAGCAGGGCCAGCAGGATGCGCGCGCGCACCGGAAAGGCACGAGAGGAGAAGATGGGCGCGGCGGTGAACACGGCCAGCACGCGCAGGAAGGGCCAGAGCATGGGCGTGATCCAGGCCATGATCTGGGCTTCGGTGAAGGTGATCATGGCGCGATGCCCGCAGCCGTCTAGAGCACGATGCCGGGAATGGCCTCGATGGTGCGGCGGATGTAGTCGACCAGGACGTTGAGCATCCAGGGGCCGGCCCAGGCAAAGACGGCCATGGCCGCAATCAGCTTGGGCACAAAGGCCAGCGTGGCCTCGTGGATCTGGGTGATGGCCTGGAACAGGCTGACCAGCAGGCCCACGAGCAGCACCACCCCCAGGATGGGCGCGGACACCATGAGCAGGGTGAGCAACGCCTCCTGCCCGATGGTGAGAACCATTTGTGCGTTCATGCGCGGCTCCTCATGTCACAAAACTCGCCGCCAGCGAGCCGATCAGCAGGTTCCAGCCATCGGCCAGCACAAACAGCATGAGCTTGAAAGGCAGCGCCACCAGCACGGGCGACAGCATCATCATGCCCAGCGACATCAGCACGCTGGCCACGACGATGTCGATGACCAGGAAAGGGATGAAGATCAGGAAACCGATCTGGAAAGCGGTCTTGAGCTCGCTGGTCACAAAGGCCGGGATCAGCACACGCAGCGGCGCGGCATCGGCCGGGGTGGCCGGGTCCAGCTTGGCCAGCTTGACAAAAAGCGCGTAGTCCGACTGCCTGGTCTGCTTGGTCATGAACTGGCGGATCGGCGCCTCCCCTCTCGCCAGGGCCTGCTCGAAATTGATCACGTTCTGCGTGTAGGGCTGGTAGGCCTCAGCATAGATCTTGTCAAAGGTCGGGCCCATGACAAAAAAGGTCAGGAACAGCGACAGGCCGATGATCACCTGATTGGGCGGCGAAGACTGCGTGCCCAGAGCCTGGCGCAACAGGGACAGCACGATGACGATGCGCGTGAAGCCCGTCATCATCAGCAGGAGGGCCGGCAGGAAGGACAGTGCCGTGAAAAACAGCAGGGTCTGGATGGGCACCGAATAGCTGGTGCCCGTCGCCCCGTTGGCCACCACCAGGGGCAGCTGCGTGCTGTTGATCTGGGAGGCGCCCAGTGGCGCGTTTTCCTGGGCCAGCACCGGCAGGGCCAGCGACAACAGCAGCGCCACGACGGGGAGGGCCGCCGTGCGCAGCAGGCGTAGGAAGGTGCAAGAACGCATCAGGCCGTGTCCCCGCCGTCAGCGGGGCGCAGCGCCGCCGGCGCAAAAGTACTGCCCCGCACCGGTCCCACCGGCATGCTGTGCAGGCAGCTGATGTTCTGGGCTGTCACGCCCAGCACCAGCCAGGTCCGGGCGCCTTCGGGGCCCACTTCAATCGTGACCACGCGCTGCTGCGGGCCGACGGCCACCGTGGAGATGATGCGGGAAGCGGCGGCGGGAGAGGTGCTGCCCGGTGCCCGCTGCTGATACCAGCGAATGGCCAAGGGCAACAGGGCCAGGATGACGAGAAAAAGAACAACCGAGACGATGGTTTGCGTCATGTCCGCAGTTTAAGTCAAGCCCGCCGGATGACCGCAGAAAAAAGCGGCCCAAAGACACGACAGTTGCGGGCTCGCCTCAGCCGCGACTGATACGACGCAGGCGCTCGGAAGGCGTGACCACGTCGGTCAGGCGGATGCCGAACTTGTCGTTCACCACCACCACCTCACCCTGGGCGATCAGGTAGCCGTTGACCAGCACGTCCATGGGCTCACCCGCCATGGCGTCGAGCTCGACCACCGAGCCCTGGCCCAGCTGCAGGATGTGCTTGATCGGCACCTTGGTGCGGCCCAGTTCGACCGAGAGCTGGACCGGGATGTCCAGCACCATATTGATATCGCTCGCAGGCGCGTCGCCGGCCGAGGAGCGTGAGGCGTCCCCGCTGAGCACACCACCGGGCTGGACGTCGGCTTTGGCGTCCGTGGTCTTCTGCTCCTGCAGTGCCTCGGCCCAGTCGGCCATGCCGTCGTCTTCGGGCTTCTGATCCGGTTTGTCTTCAACCGCCATAACGTTCCCCTAACCAGTTGCTGTCATTGCCGCGCAGGCATTTGTCGATGCGGATGGCGTATTTCGCGTTGTGTGTGCCGTACTGGCACTCAAACACTGGCACACCGTCCACCGAGGCCTCGATGCGCGGCTGGCGTTCGAGCTCGATGAAATCACCCGGCTTCATGGCCAGCAACTCCTCAACGGTGGCGCCGG
The DNA here is from genome assembly GCA_963513855.1 of uncultured Hylemonella sp. Taxonomy (GTDB): domain Bacteria; phylum Pseudomonadota; class Gammaproteobacteria; order Burkholderiales; family Burkholderiaceae_C; genus Hylemonella. The sequence continues at coordinate 1,883 of CAUPRZ010000012.1, read as the reverse complement.
CGGTGGCCAGTTCGGCCACCAAGGTCACCTCGGCGGCCTGGATCTCGCGCGTGAGCACGGTGACCCAGCGGCGGTCGACCTCGATCGAATCACCCTGGGTCGACGAATAGAGCACATCACGGATGGGCTCCATCGTCGCGTAGGGCATGCAGAAATGGATGGAGCCCGTGATCTCGGCGATCTCCAGCTGGAAAGAGGTGGAGATCACGATCTCGCTGGGTGTCGCGATGTTGGCGAACTGCGGCTGCATCTCGCTGCGCTGGTAGTCCAGCTCCAGCGGATAGATACCGCGCCAGGCCTTTTTGTATTCCTCGGCAATCACGTCGACCAGGCGGTTGATGATGCGCTGCTCAGTGGCCGAGAAGTCGCGCCCCTCGATGCGGGTCTGGAACTTGCCAATGCCGCCATAAAGCGTATCGATCACGCCGAACACCAGGGCCGGCTCGCAGACGATCAGGCCGCTGCCGCGCAGCGGGCGGATGGCCATGATGTTGAAGTTGGTCGGCACGGCCAGCTCGCGCAGAAAGGCGCTGTAGCGCTGCACCTGCACAGGGCCAACAGAGATCTCGGGGCTGCGACGGATGAAGTTGAACAGGCCGATGCGCAGATTGCGGGCGAAGCGCTCGTTGACGATTTCCATCGTCGGCATCCGTCCGCGGACGATGCGCTCCTGGCTCGACATGTTGTAGGAACGGATCTCCCCCGCCTCGGCGACCTCCTCGACCGCTTTCTGGCTCTCGCCTGTGACACCCTCCAGAAGGGCATCAACTTCTTCCTGGGAAAGGAACGATTCGCTCATGAATGTGTCATCCCGGTCGGCTCATTGCACAATAAAACTGGAGAACAAAACACCACGCACCGGGTTCACGCCATTGGCCCCTTTTTTCTTGGGGTCCTTCTTGGCCGGTGCGGCCTTGCCGAAATGACGCGAAGCCGCAGCCTGGATGTCCTCGGCCAGTTTTTCCTTGCCTTCCTTGCTCAGCAGTTCGTCGGCCGTGCGCTGGGACACCAGCATCAGCACATCGCTGCGGATGGTGGGCATATAGGCCTTGACGCGCTCCACCTCCAGAACACCGGTCAGCTCCAGCGTCACGCCGACCTGGGCCACACGCTCACCGCCGGGGTCGGCCAGATTGACCACCATATTGTCCAGGGGCAGGTAGGTGGGCGGACCGCTGGTCTCGACGACTGCGGCCACTTCCTCTTCCTCTTCCTCGTCCAGCGCAGCAGCGTTCTTCTTCGCCAGGAAGAACCAGCCGCCCGCAGCCGCCAGGCCCAGCACCACCACAAGCACCACGATCATGAGCATCTGCTTGCTGTTGGGCGGCTCAGCGGCTTCGGCATCAGGAGATTTGGTGGCCACAACAGGATCCTCTACTACAACAATGCTGGCTGGATCGCAGACGGTACCGCGCGCCACTTGACACGCAGGTCCGCAGACTCGATCCGATTATTCTTGACGACTGTTCCTACGATACCCCGATTAAGGGCAAAAAACCATGCCAATCCGGGCCGCTGACCTGGCGCCACCTCGGACGCAGATCAGACAAAAAGATCCACGGAACGCCCCGGCGGCAAAGCGGTGCGTGCAGCGCCGACCGCAGCCGCAGGCCCGTCCACCTCGACATCCACCCGGGCCTGCCGTCCACCTGGACGGCCCTGCCCGGACTGTTCCTGCCCATCCTGGGGACCCGAATGGCCGACCGACATGCCGGCCAGTGTCAGGCCTTCGCGCTCCAGCATCTCGCGCAGATGTGGCATGGCGTCCTGCAGCACCTGACGCGTCTGGGCCTGCTCGGCCCTGAATTCGATCCGGGCCTCCTGGCCCTGCAGGTCGATGCTGACATGGATGGGCCGTTCGTCGATGCCTTCGACCTCCATCT
>CAUPRZ010000011.1:0-15298 GCA_963513855.1 uncultured Hylemonella sp. | reverse complement strand
TGACCGAGGCCAGGATGATGCGGGGGTTGATCTCCTGGATCTTCTCCCAGGGGAAACCCATGCGGTCGAGCGCGCCCGGGGCGAAGTTCTCGACCATGACGTCGCATTCCTTGATCAGCTTGACCAGTACTTCCTTGCCCTTGGGATTCTTGGTGTCCAGGGTGATGGAGCGCTTGTTGTGGTTGAGCATGGTGAAGTAGAGGCTGTCGGCGCCTTCGACGTCCCGCAGCTGTGCGCGCGTGGCGTCTCCTTCACCTGCCTTTTCCACCTTGATCACGTCCGCGCCGAACCACGCCAGCAGCTGGGTGCAGGTGGGGCCCGACTGGACGTGGGTGAAGTCGAGGATGCGGACTCCTTCGAGTGCCTTGGTCATGAAAATGCTCCTGTGATGCTGAATAATAAGAAATTCTTATGAATAGTAAGACCAGGTCTTCTATATGACTCAAGCATTATAGGGGCTTCATTTGCCTGAAACCATCGTCGTTTTTTATGCGCTGCACGGTCGGTACTGATACGTATCACGATAGGCATGCTGAATGACTTATGCAAGGGCATCCGCGGCGTGAGGACGAAAAAAACGGCGCCCGAAGGCGCCGTTTTTGGGGCTGATCCGGCTTGCGGGATCAGACAGCCTTGAGGCCGTGCATCGAAGCGATCTGGTCCTTGCTGTAGCCCAGTTCGGCCAGCACCTCGTCGGTGTGCTCACCCAGCAGGGGCGAAGCGGTGACTTCGGGCTTGAGGTCCGAGAACTTGATCGGGCTGCCGATGGTGAAGTAGCTGCCGCGCACGGGGTGCGGCACTTCCACGATGGAGCCGCTCTTGCGCAGGGACTCGTCGACCAGCAGTTCCTTCATGGACAGCACCGGGGCGCAAGGAATGTCGAACTTGCGGAAGATGTCCACAGCTTCGAACTTGGTCTTGTCCTTGATGAAGTTTTCGATGGTGGCGAAAATGTCCATGATGTGCGGCTGACGGGCCTTGGGGGTCGTGTACTTGGGGTCCGTCTTCCACTCGGGTTTGCCCAGAGCGTCGCAGATTGGCTCCCAGGCGTGGCCCTGCACCGTGAAATAGATGTAGGCGTTGGGGTCGGTCTCCCAGCCCTTGCACTTCAGGATCCAGCCCGGCTGGCCGCCGCCGCCGGCATTGCCGCCGCGCGGAGTGACCTTGTCGGCGAAGGCTTCCATTTCGTGCGGGTACTGGGGATACTCTTCCAGGTAGCCCAGACGCTCCAGACGCTGCTGGTCGCGCATCTTCACGCGGCACAGGTTCAGCACGGCGTCCTGCATGGACACAGCAACCTTCTGGCCCTTGCCGGTCTGCTGGCGGCCGATGATGGCGGTCAGGATACCGATGGCCAGGTGCATGCCGGTGTTGCTGTCACCCAGGGCGGCAGCGGAGATGGTGGGCTGCGAGTTCTCGCCCTTCCACCAGCCGGTGGTCGAGGCGGAGCCGCCGGCGCACTGGGCCACGTTTTCGTAGACCTTCAGGTCTTCGTAGTGGTGGCCGTCGCTGAAGCCCTTGACCGAAGCCAGGACCATGCCGGGGTTGAGCTTCTGGATGTACTCCCAGGTGAAACCCATGCGGTCCAGGGCGCCGGGGCCGAAGTTCTCGACCATGACGTCGGACTTCTTGATCAGCTTCTCCAGCACTTCCTTGCCTTCCTTGGTCTTGGTGTCCAGGGTCAGGGAACGCTTGTTGCTGTTGAGCATGGTGAAGTACAGCGCGTCGGCATCGGGGATGTCGCGCAGCTGACTGCGGGTCACGTCGCCGGCGCCGGGACGCTCGACCTTGATCACGTCAGCACCGAACCAGGCCAGCAGCTGGGTGCAGGCCGGGCCGGCTTGCACGTGCGTGAAGTCGATGATCTTGATGCCCTTGAGGGGTTTGTTGGACATGTTGCAGTTCTCCTTGTGGGTTGTGCGCTTGTGAAATCAGTGCTTCTTGGTCGCAACACTGGCCGGGTTCAGGCTGGTGATGCGGCCGCTCTCGGTGCCGGCGGTCTCGTCGATGACGGCATTGATCAGGGTGGGCTTGCCCGACTTGATGGCTTCTTCCATGGCCTTGCGCAGCTCGGCCGGGGTGGTGGCATTGACGCCCACACCGCCGAAGGCTTCCATGAGCTTGTCGTAGCGCGCGCCCTTGACGAACACGGTGGGGGCCACGTCGGCGCCGCCGGTCGGGTTGACGTCGGTACCGCGGTACACGCCGTTGTTGTTCATGATGACGATGCAGACCGGCAGGTTGTAGCGGCAGATGGTCTCGACTTCCATGCCGCTGAAACCGAAGGCGCTGTCACCCTCGATGGCGATCACGGGCTGGCCGGATTCGACGGCGGCGGCGACGGCAAAGCCCATGCCGATGCCCATCACACCCCAGGTGCCCACGTCCAGGCGCTTGCGCGGCTTGTACATGTCGACGATGGAGCGGGTGAAGTCCAGCGCGTTGGCGCCTTCGTTGACCAGCATGGCGTCGGGATTGGCCTTGACGATGTCGCGCACCACGTTCAGGGCGCTGTGGAAGTTCATCGGCTTGGGATCCTTGGCCAGGGTCTCGGCCATCTTGGCGACGTTCTTGGTCTTGCGCTCGTTGATGGCGCCGGTCCACTCGGCCGGGGGCTTGGCCCAGTTGCTGCCGATGCCGGCCAGCAGGGCGGAGACGCAGGAACCGATGTCACCCACCAGCGGGGCGTCGATGGCCACGTTGCTGTCGGCTTCGATCGGGGAGATGTCGATCTGGATGAACTTCTGGGCACCCCAGTCCTTGTGGTCCTTGCCACCCCAGGTCTTGCCCTTGCCGTGCGAGAGCAGCCAGTTGAGGCGGGCGCCGACCAGCAGCACCACGTCGGCTTCGGGCAGCACGTAGGAACGGGCAGCTGCAGCGGATTGCTCATGGTTGTCGGGCAGGATGCCCTTGGCCATGGACATGGGCAGGTAGGGGATGCCGGTCTTCTCGACCAGGGCCTTGATCTCGGCATCGGCCTGGGCGTAAGCAGCACCCTTGCCCAGCAGGATCAGGGGCTTCTTGGCGCCCTTGAGCAGGTCGAGTGCGCGCTTGACGGCGTCGGCACCGGGAATCTGGCGCGGCACCGGATCGACCACCTTGATCAGCGAAGCCTTGCCGGCCGCGGCGTCCATGGCCTGCGAGAACAGCTTGGCCGGCAGGTCCAGGTAGACACCGCCCGGGCGGCCGGAGACGGCGGCGCGGATGGCACGGGCGATGCCCACGCCGATGTCTTCAGCGTTGAGCACGCGGAAGGCGGCCTTGCACAGGGGCTTGGCGATGGCCAGCTGGTCCATTTCCTCGTAGTCGCCCTGTTGCAGGTCGACGATCTCGCGCTCGGAGGAGCCGGAGATCAGGATCATGGGCCAGCAGTTGGTCGTGGCGTAGGCCAAAGCGACCACGCCGTTCAGGAAGCCGGGGGCGGACACCGTCAGGCACACGCCGGGAATGCCCTCGGCGCCATTCATGAAACCTGCAATGGCGGCGGCGTTGCCCGCGTTAGCCTCGTGGCGGAAGGAGATCACACGCAGGCCTTCGGCCTGCAGCATGCGGGTCAGATCGGTGATCGGAATGCCCGGCAGGCCGTAGATGTTTTTGATCCCGTTGAGTTTCAGAGCATCGATGACGAGGTGGAAGCCGTCGGTCAGTTCTCTGGTTTGGGCGTCGTTGGACATGGTGCAGTCTCTCTCGGTTTTTGGACGTCTTTGGAAGTCGGGCGACCCGGCTGGCAAATACCTGCGGCTCCAGGGGGGATGGCAGCCCCGGGAGCACGCAGGCGGGGTTGCCGACGCCAGTTCCGGGCTGTTCTCCGCGAGCGGCGGACACGGTCCCTTGGTAGCGCCGGGTTATGATAGGAAGCGATCGGTTATCCGCCATTGACCACGGTCAATTTTCGGGACAAATAACCTCTACACACGGATAGACCGGCCCATCGCCGACCCCGGGCAGCGCGCGATACCACCCCCATGACATCCATCGAGAATCATCCGGAAAAGAACATCATTCGGGTTCAACTTCGCCAGAACCTGGTGCTCAAAGGCATGAGCAGTGCCTCGCACGAGGAGCTGGAGCAGCATCTGACGGTGGTGGATTGCAACAAGGGCGACTTTCTGCTGCACCAGGGCGTGCACGAGATGGAGCAGTATTTCATCCTCGACGGCGTGCTCAAGCGGGTGGTGGCCAACGCCCAGGGCAAGGAGATGATCCTGCGCTTCGCCGCCGAACGCGAGATGGAGACCAGCTACGCGGCATGGTCTTTGAAGACGCCCACGCCCTACAGCATCGTCTCGGTGATCAAGGCGAGGGTGGTCAAGCTGCCCATGCCCGAATGGATCGCTTTCCTTGAGCGCCATCCCGAAGAGAAGCAGCTGTTCGAATACAGCGTCATGCACCTCATGAGTGAGATCATGGCGCACACTATCACCCTGCACCTGCTGGATGCGCCGGGCCGGGTGCACCGCTTCGTGCGCAAACACGCCGAACTGTTTGACCGCATACCCAAGAAGGAACTCGCGGCCTACCTCAACCTCTCGGCCGAGACTCTGAGCCGCCTCAAGCAGCGCGGCAAGATCTGAGTCGGCCCTCCTGCGGCATCCTCACAAGAAAAAAAGGCCTGCTCCGTGAGGAACAGGCCTGGAGGCTGCCCTGTCCGCACAGGGCAGATCGGCAAGATGCCGCTCAGGTTTTGGAATAGATGAAGGTCCGCGTGGCCTTCATGAGCCGCAGTCGGTTTTCCACACCCACCACACCCTTGACACCAGCGGCGACGCTTTCGACGTCCTTGTGTTCCTGCTCATTGAGCACGATGCCCTTGAGAATGACACGACCCTGCTGGGCTTCGACCGTGATGTTGACCTCCTCGGTACTGTCCCTGGCCTTGAGCGCAGAGCGCACATGGGCCGACAGCGCCATATTGGCCAGCAGCTGGCGCGAGGCTTCCGACTCCTGGAACTCCGGACGCAAGGTGAGCTGGCGGATCTGCTCCACGCAGCTGGGCACACTCAGTCGATCGGTGTTGAGCACCAGGTCGTAGAGCACCGGGTCGCCCCAGGTCACGCCGAACTGCTGGTGCATGCGCGAGGCATGGGCGTGGTCACTGCGGCGGATTTCGCTTTCGGCGAAATCGCGGTCGTCCGTCTCCAGGTGGTTCATCAACCATTCGACACGTTTGTGGAAAGAGCGGGTGATGCGCACGGTGACCACATGGGGCACCGGGCGCAGCAGACAGGTGGCGCCCCAGCCGCGAATCACGACGTTGCCCTGATTGGCGAGTTCGAAGACTTCCTCAGACGAAAACAGGGCCACGCGGGCCCTGTCAGTCGTCGCCCGTTCGATCAGGCCGGCCTTGCCTTCGCGCAGCCGTTTGATGAGGCTGGTCGACACATGCATCTTGCCTGCGACATGGTCCACCACTTCGTGGCGGACCATGGACAGGTTGAGCGCGGCGGTCAGATCCATGGCCACGTCTTTTGCGAGTGACCCCATTTCCTGGGTCATGGCAATCACGGGCATGGTCTGGCCTCCTTCAGTGCAGCGTCAGGGCCAGGCCGTCCGCTGGCGTATCAGTCCACGCCGCGCTGTTCGGCGAACTCGTCCTTCTTGGGCGGCTTGACCAGAGCGATCAGCCTGGAGATCAGCGGCCAGAACAGCAGGATCAGGGCGAGGGCGGTGATGGAGCCGACCAGACCGTTGGAGAACATGATCCCCAGATCACCCTGCGAGACCAGCATGGCCTGGCGGAAGGAATCTTCGGCCTTGTCACCCAGCACCAGGGCCAGCACCAGCGGCGCGATCGGGTAGTCCAGCTTCTTGAACACATAGCCCACCACACCGAAGAGCAGCATGAACCAGATGTCGAGCATGGCGTTGTGCACGGTGTAGGCACCGATGGCGCAGATCACGATGATCACGGGAGCGATGATCGAGAAGGGGATGCGCAGGATCGAGGCGAACAGCGGCACGGTGGTCAGCACCACAATCAGGCCGACCAGGTTACCCAGGTACATGGAAGCGATCAGGCCCCAGACGAAGTCCTTCTGCTCGACGAAGAGCAGCGGGCCGGGTTGCAGGCCCCAGATCAGCAGACCACCCAGCAGTACGGCGGCGGTGGGCGAACCCGGGATGCCAAGTGCCAGCATGGGCAGCAGGGCGGCGGTACCGGCGGCGTGGGCCGCGGTTTCCGGTGCCACGATGCCTTCGAGTTCACCGGTGCCGAACTTGCCACCGTTGGCAGACACCTTCTTGGCAATACCGTAGGCCATGAAGGAGGCCGGGGTGGCACCACCGGGGGTGATACCCATCCAGATCCCGATCACCGAGCTGCGCAGGGAGGTGGCCCAGTACTTGGGCAGCTTCTTCCAGGTCTGCCAGACGACCTTGGGGTCGATCTTGGCGCTCTTGCCGGAGAAAGCCAGGCCTTCTTCCATGGACAGCAGGATTTCACCGATGCCGAACAGGCCGATCACCGCGATCAGGAAGTCGAAGCCGCGCATCAGCTCGTGGAAACCGAAGGTCAGGCGCAGCTGGCCGGTCACGGTGTCCATGCCCACAGCCGCCAGCGCGAAGCCGATGGTCATGGAGGCCAGGATCTTGAAGGGCGAGCCCTTGCCCATGCCCACGAAGCTGCAGAAGGTCAGCAGGTAGACCGAGAAGAACTCGGGCGGGCCGAACTTCAGGGCGAACTTGGCGACCAGCGGGGCCATGAAGGTGATCATCACCACCGCCACGAAGGCGCCGATGAAGGACGAGGTGAAAGCACCCGTCAGCGCTTCGCCGTCGTGACACTTCTGGGCCATGGTATAACCGTCGAAGGTGGTGGCCACCGACCAGGGTTCACCCGGGATGTTGAACAGGATCGACGTGATGGCGCCGCCGAAGAGGGCACCCCAGTAGATGCAGGACAGCATGATGATGGCCGAGGTCGGGTTCATGCTGAAGGTCAGCGGCAGCAGGATGGCCACGCCGTTGGCGCCGCCCAGACCTGGCAGCACGCCGATGAGCACGCCGAGGATGATGCCGACCACCATGAGCAAGAAGTTCATGGGGGTCATCACCGTGGCGAAGCCCTGGAACAGTGCGTTGATTTCTTCCATTTTCTCTAGTCTCCGTTATTCCGCGTGTGTGCTCAGTAGCCCAGGAAGCCGAGCGGATCGAAGGAGCCCTTGTGCAGGGGAACCTTGAACCAGACTTCGAACATCATGAAAAAGAGGGTGTTGACTGCTACGGCGACGATCACGCTCTTGAGCCAGCTGTACTTGCCCAGGATGATCATGAACAGGGCGATGTAGATGGCCGAGGCCACATAGATGCCGATGAACTGGATGGCGGCCACATAGATGGCGGCGGGCACCAGCACGGACAGCACGCGGCCCAGTTGCTCGCGGTCGACGAAGACTTCCGTATTCTTTTCCTTGCCGGCGAGGGACTGGTAGAGCACGCCGATGCCGGAAATGCAGAGGATCAGGCCGATGTAAAAGGGGAAATAACCGGCGCCGGGGCCGTCGTCACCCCATTCGTAGCCGTGTTTGCGGCTGCCATAAATAACCACGCCGCCCATGATGAGGACCAGAACAGCGACGACTGCGTCGACGATGTTGGTGGCTACGCCGGTGCGTTCGCCTTCGTGTGATTCCATGTTCAATTCCGTGATGAAAAAAGAGCTGTTGACGTAATTTTGGGCGGCAGAAAACTCGGGGTAGTACCAGCCGGGCCGGTCACCATCCCCCTATTGCAGTTGCTTTGGGATCGGGGGCCGGACCCGGAGCACATGCCCGGGCCCGGCTGTTCTTGTTTTACTTAGCCAGGAAGCCCGCTTCCTTCATGAGGTCGCGGTGGGTGTTTTCAGCCGTGGTGAGCCACTTGTTGAAGTCGGCACCGGTCATGAAGGTCTGGTTGAAGGCACCCTTTTCCATGTATTCCTTCCAGTCCGGCGTCGCGCGGATCTTTTGCATCAGATCCACGTAGTACTTGAGCTGGTCGGCCGTGATGCCAGGGGCGGCGAAGATGCCGCGCAGCATGACGTAGTCAGCCGGCACGCCAGCTTCCTTGCAGGTCGGGATGTCAGCCCAGGACTGGGTGTCGGTGACCTTTTCCTTGTAGGGCATGCGGGTGTCGTCGAACACGCACAGGGCACGCAGCTTGCCGGCGCGCCACTGGGCCACGGCTTCAGCCGGGTTGTTCACGCTGGAGTCCACGTGACCGCCGACCAGCTGCACTGCCACTTCGCCACCCCCCTTGAAGGGGATGTAGATGAACTTGGTGCCGGTGGCCTTTTCCATGCCCACGGTCAGGATCTGGTCTTCCTGCTTGGAGCCCGTGCCACCCATCTTCATCTTGTTGGGACCGGCGGCCTTCACGGCGTCCAGGTACTCCTTGGCGGTCTTGTAGGGCTTGTCAGCATTGGTCCACAGCACGAACTGGTCCAGCGCCATCATGGAGACGGGGGTCATTTCCTTCCAGTTGAAGGGAACACCGGTGGCCAGGGGCGTGGTGAACAGGTTGGACAGGGTGATGATGATCTTGTGCGGATCGCCCTTGGCTTCCTTGACGGAGAGGAAGCCCTCGGCGCCAGCGCCACCCGACTTGTTCACGACGATCAGGGACTGGCTCATCAGCTTGTGCTTGACGATGATGCCCTGCATCAGACGGGCCATCTGGTCAGCGCCACCGCCCGTACCGGCGGGCACCACGAACTCGACCGGCTTGGTCGGCTCCCAGGCCAGGGCCGGGGCCGATGCACCGAGCCCGGTGGCTGCGATGAGGGCGACGGCCGAGGCCACCACCTTGGATTTCAGTTTGGCTTGAAAGCTCTTCATCTCTTTGTCTCCTGTTAATAAACCGTCTGTCGACGTAGACCACTCTCTGTTAGCCTCTCGACTCCCTTGCGGCAATCGATGCCAGCTACTGTGAAATTTTCTCGCGAAATTGCTCTTGATTGCGGTCAACTTTTCAAGTTTTTTCACGGGCCCTAGGGTTTACACGAGTGGGGGTAATGCGTATGCGCGAGTAGGCACGCAGCGCCTCTTTTTAACGCATCAACCGGGTCTTATGTTTACGCCTTGTGGCACACGTGCGCATGAAAAAGGGCAGCCGAAGCTGCCCTGTGCGCGGTGTGCCGATCATGTGTCAGCGTGACGTGTGCGTCAAGGCCTGCAGGCCGCGTTCACGCGCGAAATCGGCCGCCCCCATCTTCTTGCCGCCTTCGGGCTTGAGGCGCAGCACCTCGATCTCGCCGCCCTGCGCGCAGATGCGCCGGCTGTCGGCGCCGATCTCCACGATCTCTCCGGGCTTGCCGCGTACCGCAGCATAGGTGCGCACCGGATGCTTGCGGCAGTCATAGAGCGAGACCTTGATGCCACCGAGCTCGCACCAGGCGCCGGGGGCGGGGTTGCAGGCGCGGATCAGGTTGTAGACCTGGTCCACGTGCTGGGCCCAGTTGATCTTCGACTCTTCGGCCTTGAACCAGCCCTCGTAGCTGGCGCTGCTTTCGTCCTGGGTGGTCTCGGTGTGTTTGCCGGCCAGTACCAGGTCCGCCGCTTCCAGCAGGGCGGCCACGCCCAGCGGGAAGAGCTGGTTGAAGTACACGTCGCCGAGCGTGTCGTCGGGGCCGATGGCGCAGCGCTTCTGCAGGATCACCGGGCCCTCGTCCAGGCCATCGGTGGGACGGAAGATGGTCAGACCCGTCTCGCTGTCGCCGCGTGCGATGGGCCAGTTGATGGAGGAGGGGCCGCGGTATTTGGGCAGCAGCGAGGGGTGAAACTGGATGGTGCCGTGTTTCGGAATGCTCACGAAACTCTGCGGCGCGAACTGCAGCACATAGGCCATGAGGCCCAGGTCCACGTTCAGCGCGCGCAGGGCCTGTTCGGCCTCGGGGCTCTTGAGGCTGGCGAACTGGAAGACGGTGAGCCCGGCCGCTTCGGCGGCGGCGCGCAGCGCGTCGGGCTTCTCGCCCGGCTTCTCGGGCTTGCAGAACACGCCGGCGACGTCATCGCCGCGGGCGAGTAGCGCGTCCAGCACGGCCTTGCCGAAATCCTGCTGGCCGATGATGGCGATACGCATGAGTGGTGTCCCCTCGGAAATTCTAGGAATGCCCGGGTGCGGGCTGACCCCGGGCATTATCGGTCCCTGCGGCCCTGTTTCAGCGTCGCAAAAGGTTGAACAGATGTTCCTAGCGCAGCAGGAAATACCCTGCCAGCAGGTAGAGCACCGCGCCGAAAGCGCGCTTGAGCGGACGGATGTCCATGCGGTGCGCGGTGCGTGCGCCCAGTGGGGCGGTCAGGATGCTGGTCGTGGCAATGACCAGCAGGCCCGGCAGGTAGAGGTAACCAAAGGCGCCCGGCGGCATGTCGGGCAGGTTGCGCCCGGCCCAGATGTAACCCAGGGTGCCGGCCAGGGCGATGGGGAAACCCAGCGCAGAAGAGGTGGCCACCGCTTGGTGGATCTTGATGTTGCACCAGGCCATGAAGGGCACAGAGACAAAAGCACCGCCCGCGCCTACGACCGAAGACAGCAGGCCGATCACATTGCCCATGCCGAACATGCCCCAGCCGCCCGGCAGGGTGCGGGTGGGCTTGGGTTTGCGGTCCAGGATCATCTGCGTGGCCGAGTAGGCGATGAACAAGGAGAACACCATGCCCAGGACGCGGGTGGGCAGGGCCGCGGCAATCTGCGCGCCGATCAGGCCGCCCAGCACGATGCCGGGTGCCAGCACGCGTGCTACGGGCCAGAGCACGGCACCGTGCTTGTGGTGCGCGCGGACCGAGGACAGGGAGGTGAAACAGATCGTGGCCAGCGAGGTGGCCACCGCCATCTTGACCACGTACTCCTCCGGGAAGTTCTGAGCCTCCAGGATGATGGTCATGAAGGGCACCATGATCATGCCGCCGCCGATGCCCAGCAGGCCTGCGAGGAATCCGGCGCAGGCGCCCATCAGGGCCAGTTCTGCAATCAACTGGGGTTCGAGAAACATCAGGGGGAAAGAGGACGGGACGCAGAGGTGTTAGGTGCCTGCAAGTGCCACCAGGCCGCATCCTGAACCGGGGTTCAGGTGGGCGAGGTCAGCGTTGGCTTTGGGTTCATCTGACGCGAGATGATCACGCTAGCCAGGCAATTTCCAAGCCCGGGCTCAATGAGCATTGGTTCAAGGAATTTAAAGCCCGATGGCATTGCAGACCACTTCATTGTAGTGCGCGGCGGCCTGAGATGTGTGACGGGTTTTTTCGAGGAACGCCGCGGAGCCGGCTTTGCTGGTCCGCTGGCGTTGCCCCTTGAGGGGGTGGCGGAGCGACACGCAGTGCGCGCAGCCTGGGGGGCGTCAGAGTAAGCGTCCGTCCTCGCCGAGCACAGTGTCAAGGCGCTGAATCAGGCCGATGATCACGGCATCGGCTTCGGCCGTGGTGCTGGCTGCGGCCACGCTGGCGCGCACCGGTGCGGCAGCAGGCGCCCGGTCGTCCAGGTCGAAAGCCAGGTTCAGGGAAGCAAGCACGGCAATGCGGTCGCGGGCCTTGACCTTGCCGGCGTCACGGATCTTGCACATGGCCGTGTCCACACGCTCCACGGCGCTCAGCAGGCGGGACTCGCCGCCTTCGGGCGCGCCCAGTAGATAACTCTGCCCCATGATCTGCACTTCCAGTTGCTTCATGCTCATGCGGCGTCCTTCTGACCTTCGTCGGCCGGCTCGGAGATGCGTTCGAGCAGGGCGTCCACACGGGTGCGCGCGGCGCCCAGACGCTGCTTGAGCTGGTCGCGTTCGGCCGTGAGCTCGTCGACCTGGTCGCTCAGCAGTTCGTTGGTGCGCTGCAGCTCGGCATAACGCACCAGCAGACGCTCGACGCGTTCGACCAGTTCTTCGATAGGGGTCGGGTTCGACATAGGGCCTTGCAAATTTGTCTTGTGATTGTAGGGTTTACGCAAGCTTTTGAACGTAAAATCTTCGCAGTTGGTGCTCGCGGTGTGGTTCACACGCCGCAGTTCAACGGGAAGCAGGAGGGTGAGCCCACCCGGCAAACCTAACCTGCGCTGCCCCCGCAACGGTAAGTGGACGTGTCCCCAGACACCGCTTCCATCAATAGCCACTGGCTGCCCTGAACAAGCAGCCGGGAAGGCGATGGAGGTTGTTTCCACCAGCCCGGATACCGGCCAATGAGGTGGTTGTGCGCCTGCGTACAACCGTGACGTCCATGCCCTGGCGGGGAAGCCGGGGAGGACTCGTATCCGTGTTCCTTCACCATGACAACTTGTGTTTCGTACAAGCGCTCGGTCGCATTCACGCTGGCTGCCGCTTTTTCTGTTTCCATCCACGCCCAGTCGCGCAGCGACGAAGCTGTGTTCCAACCCGTCCAGGTCAGTGCCAACCGTTTCGAGGACACTGCCGCGGACCTGCCTTTTGGTGTCAGCGTCATCACGGCCGAAGACATCCGCCGCTCAGGTTCCGCCACCGTCAACGAGGCCGTCATGCGCCTGCTGGGCGTGCCTGGCCGCCTGGACTTTTACGGGGGTGGTGATTACGCGCTCGATCTGCGCGGTTTCGGCACCACCTCGGCCAACAACCAGGTGGTCATGCTCGACGGTCAACGTCTGACTGAGGCCGATCTCGGTGGCACCCGCCTGGCTGGTATCCCGATCGACACGGTCGAGCGCATCGAGGTCATCCGTGGCAGCGGCGCCGTGCTCTATGGTGAAGGTGCCTCGGGCGGCGTGATCATCATCACCACCAAGGCCGGCAAGGGCGTGGCACGTCGCAATGCCGCCAACGTCTATACGGCAGCCGGCAGCAATGGCCTGCGCGAGGCACGCGCCGGCGCTACCCTGGTCGCTGGTGGTTTTTCGCTGGACGTAGCGGGTAACAAGCGACAGGCCGACAACCACCGCGCCAACTTCAAGTCCGACCAGGATGGTGCCTCGGTCACGGGCCAGTGGAGCAACGACTGGCTGCGCCTGGGCCTGCGCCATGGCGAGGACAGCCTGCACTCCGGTCTGCCGGGGTCCCTGACGGCGGCGCAGTACGCGGCTGATCCCTACCAGGCTCGTACGCCCAACAACTACGCGCAGATCGACAACCGGCGTGACAGCGTATTTGCCGAGGCACAGCTGAAGGACTGGCGTCTGGGGCTGGACGCCGGCACGCGGCGCAAAAAACTCTACAGCTATTCACCTACCTGGATCACAGCCTATGAAATCGAGGCCTCGGATGTGTCCTTGCGCGCACGCCATGAGATGAGCCTGGGTGCTGGTCGCAACATCGTGCAGACCGGCGTGGACCTTGCGGACTGGAAACGGACGGACGGTGGATCCGACCCCGGTCAGCGCGATCAGCAGTCGCGTGGTATTTACCTGAAGAATGACTACGTCTGGTCCTCTGGAACACGCCTGAGTGCAGGTGTGCGTGGCGCAGATATCCAGAAACAGGTTCGTGGTGTCAGCAGCCGCATCGACGAAAGTCCGCAGGCCTGGGAGCTGGGTCTGCTGCAGCCTGTTGCCAAGGGGACGAACGTTTACGGCCGTGTCGGACAGAGCTACCGCCTGGCCAATGTGGATGAATTCGGCTTCACCACGCCCGGCGTGAGTCTGCGGCCGCAGATTTCGCGCGATACCGAACTGGGCGTGCGCTGGGGGCAGGGCACCACGGCGCTGGATCTGCGTGCCTACCGCAGCGCTTTACGCGACGAGATAGGCTACGACGGACAGGCCGATGGTCCCTATGGTGCAGGCACCGGGGCCAACGTCAACTTCGATCCCACCGAGCGCAAGGGCCTGGAACTGGAGGCTCGCCATGCCCTCAGCCGGGATGTGCAGCTGCGTCTGAACGCAGCGTTGCGCGAAGCCCGGTTTGTCAGCGGAACCTATGCCGGCAAGACCGTGCCCCTGGTGCCCGCGCGCACTGTGGCTCTGCGTGCCGACTGGACCCCGCTGCCGGGTCACCAGATCGGTGGCGGTCTGAATTGGATTTCGTCGCAGCATCCCGACATGGCCAACCAGTGCACCATGCCTGACTACACTCTTGTTGATATGCGCTACGCCTACCAATACCGGCAGCTGGAACTGGCTCTGAGCGTGAACAATCTGACAGACCGCCGTTACTACACCCAGGCCTTCAGCTGCTCGAGTGGTGCGGTGTCGTCTATCTACCCCGAGGCGGGCCGCACGGTCGTGGCTTCGGCGCGGCTGAGCTTCTGAAGCTGATATGAGCGTCGCCAGCCACCCCGGCGTTTCCCTCGGCCCCCAGCGCATCGTCTGCCTGACCGAGGAGACGACCGAGTGGCTGTATCTGCTCGGCGAGGAGCGGCGCATCGTGGGCATTTCGGGCTACACGGTGCGCCCGCCGCGGGCGCGGCAGGAGAAACCACGCGTGAGTGCCTTTCTGAACGCGAAGATCGACAAGATCCTGGCGCTGGAACCCGACTGCGTATTTGGTTTCTCCGACTTGCAAGCCGACATCGCCAGCGCCTTGATCCGTCATGGCGTGCAGGTCACGGTCTTCAATCAGCGCAGCGTCACCGAGATCTGTTCCATGCTCTGGCAGGTGGCCGCTCTGGTGGGCCAGGCGGAGCAGGGCGCGCAACGCATCGCGGCCTTGCAGACACGTCTGGACGAGATCCGTGCCGCGGCGGCAGCGCTGCCACGGCGACCCCGTGTCTTTTTCGAGGAATGGGACGAGCCCCACATCAGCGCCATCCGCTGGGTGTCCGAGCTCATCGGCATCGCCGGCGGTGACGACATCTTTCCCGAGCTGGCCACCCAGGCCTTGGGCAAGAACCGCATCATTGCCGACGGCGCCGAGATCGTGCGCCGTGCGCCCGACATCATCATCGGCTCCTGGTGCGGTAAAAAATTCCGCCCCGAAAAAGTGGCCGCGCGTGCCGGCTGGCAGGACGTGCCGGCCGTGAAACACCAGCAGCTGTTCGAAATCAAGTCGGCCGACATCCTGCAGCCCGGGCCAGCCGCACTCACCGACGGTGTGGCCCAACTGCATCGCATCGTCACGCAGTGGAGCGAGACCCATGGACACTGAACCGACCCTCGCCCGCTGCGAACTGATCCTGGGCGGCCAGCGCAGCGGCAAGTCGCGTCGTGCTGAAGGCTTGGCACAAGTCTGGCTGCAGCAGAGCGGCCACCGCGCCCTGCTGATCGTCACCGGCCAGGCGCATGACGAGGAGATGCGTGCGCGCATCACACAGCACCAGCACGACCGTGCGCAGCGTGTGCCGGGCCTGGCCACGGTGGAAGAACCGCTGCAGCTGGACCGGGCGCTCCTTGAACACAGCCGCCCTGACACCCTGCTCGTGGTGGACTGCCTGACCCT
>CAUPRZ010000010.1:0-16044 GCA_963513855.1 uncultured Hylemonella sp. | reverse complement strand
CTGCATCAGGCCGTCCAGCATCTCCACCACGTCCAGGCGCGCGCCCAAGGTGCTGTAGACCGTACCCATTTCCAGGCCGATGATGCCGCCGCCCAGGATCAGCATGCGCTTGGGCACTTCCTTGAGCGCCAGCGCGCCGGTGCTGTCCACCACCCGCGGATCCTCGGGCATAAAAGGCAGGCGCACGGCTTGCGAACCGGCGGCGATGATGGCCTTCTTGAAGGCCACGACCTGCTTCTTGCCGGTCTTGTCCTGGGCCTTGCCCGTGGTCTCTTCCACTTCGAGGTGGTTGGCGCCGACAAAGGCGCCGTAGCCGCGCACGACCGTGACCTTGCGCATCTTGGCCATGGCGTTCAGGCCGCCCGTGAGCTTGCCGATGACCTTTTCCTTGTGGCCGCGCAGCTTGTCGATGTTCACCACCGGCTTGCCGAAGTCCACGCCCAGGTCGGCCATATGGCTGACCTCGTCCATCACGGACGCCACGTGCAGCAGGGCCTTGGACGGGATGCAGCCCACGTTGAGGCAGACGCCACCCAGGGTGGCATAACGCTCGACCAGCACGACCTTGAGGCCGAGGTCGGCCGCGCGGAAGGCAGCAGAATAACCACCGGGGCCACCACCGAGCACGAGCACATCGCAGTCCAGATCGGCGCTGCCACCGAAGCTGGCGGCAGCGGGTGCCGGTGCGGTAGCAGCGGCCTTGGGGGCCGCAGGCGCAGCAGGGGCTGCCGCAGGTGCCGGAGCCGGCGCAGCGGCACCGGCTGCTTCAAGCAGCAGGACCACCGAACCCTCCTTGACCTTGTCGCCGATCTTGACCTTGAGCTCCTTGACCACCCCGCCCTGACTGGCCGGGATCTCCATGGAGGCCTTGTCGCTCTCCACGGTGATCAGGCTCTGCTCGGGTTTGATGGTGTCGCCGGGTTTGACCAGCAGTTCAATGACTGCGACCGATTCGAAGTCGCCGATGTCCGGAACCTTGATTTCTATGAGTGCCACGTCTTGCTCCTTACAGCAGCACACGGCGGAAATCGCCGAGTACCTGGGCCAGATAGGCGTTAAAACGGGCGCCAGCAGCGCCATCGATCACACGATGGTCGTAGGACAGCGAGAGCGGCATGAGCAGGCGCGGCTCGAAGGCCTTGCCGTCCCAGACTGGTTTCATCGCGCTCTTGGACAGGCCCAGGATGGCCACTTCCGGCGCGTTGATCAGCGGCGTGAAGTAGGTGGTCCCGATGCCGCCGAGGGAGGAGATCGAGAAGGTGCCGCCCTGCATGTCGGCCCCACCCAGCTTGCCGTCGCGCGCCTTCTTGGACAGCTCGGCCATTTCGGCGGAAATCTCCACCAGGCCCTTCTGGTCGGCGTTCTTGAGCACGGGCACGACCAGGCCATTGGGCGTGTCGGCCGCAAAACCGATGTTCCAGTAGTTCTTCAGGACCAGCTGATCGCCGTCGAGGCTGGCATTGAATTCGGGGAATTTCTTGAGCGCAGCCACGGCGGCCTTGATCACAAAGGCGAGCATGGTGAACTTGATGCCCGCCTTCTCGTTTTCCTTGTTGAGTTGCACACGCAGGGCTTCCAGCTCGGTGATGTCGGCATCTTCGTAGCTGGTGACGTGCGGAATCATCACCCAGTTGCGGTGCAGGTTGGCACCGCTGATCTTCTTGATGCGCGAGAGCTCCTTGCGCTCGATGGGGCCGAACTTGGCAAAGTCCACCTTGGGCCAGGGCAGCAGGCCCAGACCGGCACCATCACCGCCACCCGACGAAGCCGCTCCCATGGCCTGGGTGCGCAGGGCACCGCTCATCACGGACTTGCTGAAGTTCTTGACGTCTTCGTCGACGATACGGCCTTTGAGACCACTGCCCTTGACCTCTTCCAGCGGCACGCCGAGTTCGCGCGCGAACTTGCGCACCGAGGGGCTGGCGTGCGGCAACTGGCCCTTGGGGGCCGTGGGATCGTGCGCGGGAACGGCAACCGATGCCACCGGCGCGGGAGCGGCAGCCGGTTTGGCGGCTGCAGGTACCGCAACGGGTGCAGCGGCTGCCGGAGCAGCCACCGGCGCCGGTGCCGGGGCCGCAGCAGGTGCAGCAGCAGCGCCAGCCTCGGCCGCGTCCAGCATCAGCACCACCGAGCCCATGGCGACCTTGTCGCCCATCTTGACCTTGAGTTCCTTGACCACACCGGCGTGGCTGGAGGGGATCTCCATGGAGGCCTTGTCGGACTCGACGGTGATGAGGGACTGCTCGGCCTTGACGGTGTCGCCCGGCTTGACCAGCAGCTCGATCACCGAGACCGACTCGAAGTCGCCGATATCGGGTACTTTGATTTCTACGATAGCCATGTTTGTTCTTCCTTGTTCTGAGCAAATTGACCTTGTAGCCACGACATCACATTGCTACGCAATATGCGTCTGCGCTACACAGTAAATTCCGTTTGACGCTTACGCGTACAGGGGATTCACCTTGTCAATCTTGATCTTGTACTTGGCGATGGCCTCGGCCACCTTCTCCATCGGTACCGTACCTTCTTCGGCCAGGGACTTGAGGGCGGCGACCACGATGTAGTGGCGGTTGACCTCGAAGTGCTCGCGCAGCTTGCTGCGGAAGTCGCTGCGACCAAAGCCGTCGGTACCCAGCACCTTGTAGGTCCGGCCCTTGGGGATGTAGGGACGGATCTGCTCGGAGAAGGTCTTCACGTAGTCCGTCGAGGCGATCACCGGGCCGGCATGCGGCTCGAGTTGTTGCGTGACGAAGGCCACGCGCTGCTTGGCCGTCGGATGCAGCAGGTTCCAGCGCTCGACGTCCTGGCCGTCGCGGGCCAGTTCATTGAAGCTCGGGCAGCTCCAGACATTGGCGCTCACGCCCCAGTCCTTCTCGAGCAGCTCCTTGGCGAACATCGATTCGCGCAGGATGGTGCCCGAACCCAGCAGGTTGACTTGGGGCGCCTTCTTGCCGGCCTTGGCTTCCTGCAGCAGGTACATGCCCTTGATGATCTGCTCTTCCGTGCCGGCCTTCAGGCCGGGCATGGGGTAGTTCTCGTTGAGCAGGGTCAGGTAGAAGAAGACGTTGTCCTGCTTCTCCACCATGCGCTTCAAGCCATGGTGCAGGATGATGCCCACCTCGTGCGCGAAGGTCGGGTCGTAGCTCACGCAGTTGGGGATGGTGCTGGCCAGAACCTGGCTGTGGCCGTCCTCGTGCTGCAGGCCTTCGCCATTGAGCGTGGTGCGCCCGGAGGTGCCGCCCAGCAGGAAACCACGCGCCTGCATGTCGCCGGCCGCCCAGGCCAGGTCGCCCACACGCTGCAGGCCGAACATCGAGTAGTAGATGTAGAAGGGGATCATGATGCGGTTGTTCGTCGAATACGACGTTGCCGCGGCAATCCAGCTGCAGATGCCGCCCGCCTCGTTGATGCCTTCCTGCAGGATCTGACCCGCCTTGTCTTCCTTGTAGTACATGACCTGGTCCTTGTCGACCGGGGTGTACTTCTGACCTTCGGGGTTGTAGATGCCGATCTGGCGGAACAGGCCTTCCATGCCGAAGGTACGGGCCTCGTCCACCAGGATGGGCACCACACGCGGGCCCAGGGCCTGGTCACGCAGCAACTGCGTGAGGAAACGCACATAGGCCTGGGTGGTGGAGATTTCGCGGCCCTCGGCCGTGGCTTCCAGCACGGACTTGAAGGTCTCCAGCGGGGGCACGGTGAACTTCTCGCTGGACACGGTGCGGCGCTTGGGCAGGTAACCGCCCAGGGCCTTGCGGCGCTCGTGCAGGTACTTCATCTCCGGCGTGTCGTCGGCCGGTTTGTAGAAGGGGATCTTGGACAGTTCGCTGTCCGGGATCGGAATGTTGAAACGGTCGCGCATGTAGCGGATGTCGTCGTCCGAGAGCTTCTTGGTCTGGTGGGCGGTGTTCTTGCCCTCGCCAGCCTTGCCCATGCCCCAGCCCTTGACGGTCTTGACCAGCAGCACGGTGGGGCCGCCCTGGGTGTTGTGGGCCTTGTGGAAAGCCGCGTAGACCTTCTGCGCGTCGTGGCCGCCGCGGCGCAGGCCCCAGACGTCCTCGTCGCTCATCTTGGCCACCATCTCCAGCGTGCGCGGATCGCGGCCGAAGAAGTTCTTACGCACGAAAGCACCGTCATTGGCCTTGAAGGCCTGGTAATCGCCGTCCAGCGTGTCCATCATGATCTTGCGCAGGGCGCCGTCCTTGTCGCGGGCCAGCAGGCTGTCCCACTCCTTGCCCCAGATCAGCTTGATGACGTTCCAGCCGGCACCCCGGAACTCGCCTTCGAGTTCCTGGATGATCTTGCCGTTGCCGCGCACCGGACCGTCCAGGCGCTGCAGATTGCAGTTGACGACAAACACCAGGTTGTCCAGCTTCTCGCGCGCGGCCAGGCCGATGGCACCCAGGCTTTCGGGTTCGTCCATCTCGCCGTCACCGCAGAAGACCCAGACCTTGCGCTGGCTGGTGTCAGCCAGGCCGCGGGCGTGCAGGTACTTGAGGAAACGCGCCTGGTAGATCGACATGATGGGCCCCAGGCCCATGGACACGGTGGGGAACTGCCAGAAGCCGGGCATCAGCTTGGGATGCGGGTAGCTGGACAGGCCCTTGCCATCGACTTCCTGGCGGAAGTTCAGCATCTGATCTTCACTGATGCGGCCTTCCAGATAGGCGCGGGCGTAGATGCCTGGCGAGGAGTGGCCCTGGATATACAGCAGGTCACCGCCGTGGGTGCCGCCCTCGTCGGTGTTGTCACCGTGCCAGAAATGGTTGAAGCCGGTCGCGAACATATGCGCCAGCGACTGGAAGGAACTGATGTGACCGCCGAGGTCCCCACCGTCGGCCGGGTCCAGGCGGTTGGCCTTGACCACCATGGCCATGGCGTTCCAGCGCATATAGGCGCGCAGACGGCCTTCCAGGTCCAGATTGCCCGGGCTGTGGGCTTCCTGGTCAGGTTCGATGGAGTTGACGTAACCCGTGGTGGCCGAGAACGGCATGTCGATGCTGTGCTCGCGTGCATGTTCCAGCAGCTGTTCCAGCAGGAAATGAGCGCGCTCCGGGCCCTCCTGCGCAATCACCGCCTCCAGGGCGTGTTTCCATTCCAGGGTTTCCTGGCTGTCGAGATCCTCGGCATTGAGTCCAGACAGGTTCTGGGGTAGTGCTGACATGCTTGCTCCTCGGTTTCAGGCTCGTGGCCAATTTAAAACGATACGAGAGTTTCTCATAATTTCCATGAAATTTTAAGTGGTGCTTTTCAATTTCATAATGCGAACTAATATTGCTCTGCAGCATAAGAGCCCGAATACACTCGGCACACGCATGTTTGCCACTTTCTCCCGCTTGCTGCCCTCGCTCCGTGCGCTGCCCACCGTGCAGCGCCTGCAGCAATGGTGGCGCCAGCAATCACCCCACCGCCAGGACCGCTACGCCATGCTGGCCCCGCTGGTGGCCGTCCTGCTCTTTTTTGCCGCCATCGTCGTCGCCTTCGGTTATCTGCGCCTCGAAGAGATGGAACGAGAGCAGGAGGCCGTGCGCCGCGACGTGGAATACGCCCAGCAGCGCATGCGCCTGCGCCTGCTGGAGCGCCAGGAAGAACTGGTGCGTCTGGCCCAGGAAATCTCGGGGCAGGAGATCGACGCCGAGCAGTTCCGCAACCGTGCCAATGTACTGCTCAACCAGTATCCCGAAATCCAGGGTCTGAGCTGGGTCGACGAGCGGTTGCGACTGCGCGCCAGCCAGGGCAACCCCACCCTGGCGCTGGGCCTCACGGGCGGCGGCGGACGCGGCAGCGCCCTGGCCGGCAAACCCTCGGACACCGAAAACGCCTACGCCCTGGCGCGTGAACTGCGCCAGCCCATCTATGCACAACGTGCGGCCACACCGGATGGCACGCCCCTGCTGGAACTGCACCTGCCGCTGCTGATACGCACCCGTTTTGCCGGCGTGGTGCTGGCCGAGTATTCGCTCGACGCGCTCTACCGTTACGGCGTGCCCTCGGAGATCTCGGCGCGTTACGCCGTCTCCCTGCGCGACTCGCGCGGCGAGGTGCTGGCCGGCAGCAGCGCGCCCAAGCGCAACCGCACCGGCCCCTGGATGGGCTGGGCCACCCACGCCAATGAATACGAAGTTCCGGTCTCGCCCGTGGGCAACGGTCTGGTGCTGCACGCCCAGGCCTACCGCGCCTCGCTGGGCGTGATCGGCAGCGGCCTGTTCTGGCTGGTCGGCACGCTCAGCGTGATGACGGCCTGGATGCTGATCGCCAACTGGCGCCACACCCGCCGGCGCATGCAGGCCCAGCAGGCCCTGGTGCTGGAAACCAACTTCCGCCGGGCCATGGAAAACTCCATGCCCACGGGCATGCGTGCGCTGGACCTGCAGGGCCGCATCACCTACGTGAACACGGCCTTCTGCCAGATGACGGGCTGGAGCGAGCGTGAGCTGGTGGGCTGCATCGCCCCCTTCCCCTACTGGCCCGAGGAGGACCGCGAGATGCTGGCCGCCCGGCTGGAAGACGAACTGACCGGCCGTATCACGCCCGGTGGCTTTCAGGTTCGTGTCAAGCGCAAGGACGGCACGCTGTTCGACGCGCGCATCCACGTCTCGCCGCTGATCGACGCGCGCGGCCTGCAGACCGGCTGGATGACCTCGATGACCGACATCACCGAGCCCAACCGCGTTCGCGAACAGCTTTATGCCTCCTACGAGCGCTTCACCACCGTGCTGGAGGCACTAGACGCCTCAGTCTCGGTGACGCCACTGGGGAGCGACGAGCTGCTGTTCGCCAACAAGATGTACCGGCTCTGGTTCAGCGACCAGAGTCACGGCCATGTCCTGCTGACCAGTCGTGCCGGCATGCCGGCACGGGCCGCCAGCGATGATGGCAACGACCCCGTGGACGGGCTGGTGGGCATGCCGACCAGCACCCTGCCTGACGCCGACGCCGAAAACGCCGAACTCTATGTGGAAGAGCTCAGCAAATGGCTGGAAGTGCGCACGCGTTACCTGACCTGGGTGGACGGTCGCCTGGCCCAGATGGTGATCGCCACCGACATCACACCGCGCCGCCTGGCCGAGGCCCAGTCCGCCGCCCAGGCCGAGCGCGCGCAGACCGCCAGCCGCCTGATCACCATGGGCGAAATGGCTTCCAGCGTGGCGCACGAGCTCAACCAGCCGCTGACCGCCATCAACAATTACTGCAACGGCATGGTCTCGCGCATCCGGGCGCAACAGATTTCCGAGGAGGATCTGCTGGGTGCGCTGGAGAAAACCGCCAAGCAGGCCCAGCGTGCCGGCCAGATCATCCAGCGCATCCGCTCCTTCGTGAAACGCAGCGAACCCAACCGCACACCTTCCGAGGTCGTGCTCATGGTGAGCGAGGCGGTGGAGCTGGCCGAGATTGAGCTGCGCCGCTACAACGTGCGCCTGAACCACTCCACAGCCCAGCTGCCGCCCCTGCTCGTGGACCCCATCCTGATCGAACAGGTGCTGGTCAACCTGCTGAAAAACGCCGCCGAGTCCATCGTCCAGGCACAGCGCCCGCCGCAGGAGCGCCGTGTGGAATTGCACGTGCTGCCGGCCACGGTGGACGGCCGACCCGTGGTGGAGTTCACCGTGACCGACACCGGTCGCGGCATCCCGCCCGAAGTCATGGCACGGCTCTACGAGGCCTTCCACACCACCAAGGCCGATGGCATGGGCATCGGCCTGTCCCTGTGCCGCTCCATCGTCGAGTCGCACCAGGGCCGGATGAAGGCCGAGAACCTCTACAATGGCGCGGAGGTGAGCGGCTGCCGCTTCTCCTTCTGGCTTCCCGTCGACGGGAAAGCGGCTGTACCGCCCGCAGCACAGGCACCCACAGAAAAGATGTCAGGTTGAACATGAGTCTGATTCCGAAAAAAGGCACGGTATATGTCGTCGACGATGACGAGGCCGTACGCGATTCCCTGCAATGGCTGCTGGAGGGCAAGGACTACCGGGTCCGCTGCTTCGATTCCGCCGAATCCTTCCTGAGCCGCTACGACCCGCGCGAGGTAGCCTGTCTGATCGTCGACATCCGCATGGAGGGCATGACCGGGCTGGAGCTGCAGAACCGCCTGCTCGAAAGCCACTCCCCCCTGCCCGTGGTCTTCATCACCGGCCATGGCGACGTGCCCATGGCCGTGGACACCATGAAAAAAGGCGCCATGGACTTCATCCAGAAGCCCTTCAAGGAAGACCAGCTAGTCGACCTGGTCGAGCGCATGCTCGAGCGCGCCCGCGACACCTTCAGCGTGCACCAGCAGGCGGCCAGCCGCGACGCCCTGCTGGCCAAGCTCACGCTGCGCGAAAGCCAGGTACTGGAACGTATCGTCGCCGGCCGCCTGAACAAGCAGATCGCCGACGACCTGGGCATCAGCATCAAGACGGTGGAGGCGCACCGCGCCAACATCATGGAAAAGCTCAACGCCAACACCGTGGCCGACCTGCTCAAGATCGCCCTCGGTCAGGCGGCGGCGGCCAAGGCCTGAGCCCACCGCACCCGACTCGACGCCCGCCCCTGCGGGCGTTTTTACTGGAACGAAGACGAAGCGAGATATGACTGCAAAACTGATCGATGGCGTGGCCCTGTCCCAAGAGCTGCGCGGCGACGTTGCCAGGCGCGCCACCGCCCTCAAGGCGCGTGGCCTCACGCCCGGCCTGGCCGTGGTGCTGGTGGGCGACAACCCGGCTTCCCAGGTCTATGTGCGCAACAAGGTCAAGGCCTGCTCCGAAGCCGGCCTGCATTCCGTGCTGGAAAAGTACGAGGGATCGATGAGCGAGGCCCAGCTGCTAGCACGCATTGAGGCCCTGAACCAGGACCCGGCCATACACGGCATCCTGGTCCAGCTGCCCCTGCCCGCCCACATCGACGCGCACAAGGTCATCGAAGCCATCTCCCCGGCCAAGGACGTAGATGGTTTCCACGTGGCCAGCGCCGGCGCGCTGATGGTCGGCCAACCCGGTTTCTGGCCCTGCACGCCTTACGGCTGCATGAAGATGCTCGAATCCATCGGCTACGACCTGAAAAGCAAACACGCCGTGGTCATCGGCCGCTCCAACATCGTGGGCAAGCCCATGGCGCTGATGCTCTTGCAGCAGAACGCCACTGTGACCATCTGCCACAGCGGCACGAAGGACCTCAAGGCCATGACGCTACAGGCCGACGTGGTCGTGGCCGCCGTGGGTAAGCGCAACGTCCTGACCGCCGACATGGTCAAGCCCGGCGCCGTGGTCATCGACGTGGGCATGAACCGTAATGACGAGGGCAAGCTCTGCGGCGACGTGGACTTTGCCGGCGTGAGCCAGGTGGCCAGCTGGATCACCCCCGTGCCCGGCGGCGTGGGCCCCATGACCATCACCATGCTGCTGGTCAACACCCTGGAGGCGGCCGAGCGCGTTGCCGGCTGATCACCGGCATAGCGATTTCCCATGGCCAGCCGACTTGAAGCACCCCGAGCCGGCCCTAATATTTACCCCATGAACAATCCCCTGCTCGACTTCTCCGACCTCCCGGCCTTTGACCGCATCCACCCGGAGCATGTAGCCCCGGCGGTCGACACCCTGCTCCAGGCCTCTGAAGCCGCCCTGGAACGCGTGACGGTCACCGACTTCCCTGCGGACTGGACTGCCATCGCCCGCGAGCTTGACGTCACCACCGAGAAGCTGGGCCGGGCCTGGGGCGCGGTGAGCCACCTCAACAGCGTGGCCGACACACCCGAGTTGCGTGCCGCCTACAACGAGGCCCTGCCCCGCGTGACCGAGTTCTGGACCCGCCTGGGCGCCGACGAGCGCCTCTACGCCAAGTACAAGGCCATCGCCCCGGCCACGCTGAACACCGAGCAGCGCCAGGCCCAGACCAACGCCCTGCGCAATTTCGTGCTCGGCGGCGCCGAGCTGACGGGCCCCGCCAAGGAGCGCTACGCCGCCATCCAGGAGCGCCAGGCCGAGCTGAGCCAGAAGTTCAGCGAAAACGCCCTGGACGCCACCGACGCCTGGGTCTATTACGCCAGCGCCGCAGAGCTTGAGGGTGTGCCCGCCGACGTGCTGGCGTCCACCCGGGCAGCCGCCGAAGCCGAGGGCAAGGCCGGTCACAAGCTCACGCTCAAGATGCCCTGCTACCTGCCGGTCATGCAGTCTGCGAAAAGCAGCGAACTGCGCCACAAGCTCTACCGGGCCTATGCCACGCGTGCCTCCGACCAGGCCGAAGTCGATGGCTTGAAATTCGACAACAGTGCCCTGATCCGCGAAATCCTGGCCCTGCGCCTGGAAGAAGCGCAACTGCTGGGCTATCGCAACTTCGGCGAGGTGTCGGTCGTGCCCAAGATGGCCGAATCGCCCGAACAGGTGGTGAGCTTTCTGCGCGACCTGGCGGTCAAAGCCCGGCCCTACGCCGAACGGGACGTGGCGGACCTGCGCGCCTTTGCCCGCGACGAGCTCGGTATGACCGACCCGCAGCCCTGGGACTGGCCCTACATCTCCGAACGCCTCAAGGAAGCGCGTTACGCCTTCAGCGAGCAGGAGGTCAAGGAATACTTCACCGCACCGCGCGTGATCGCCGGTCTGTTCAAGATCGTCGAAACCCTGTTCGAGGTGTCCATCCGCCGCGACACGGCCTCCGTCTGGCATCCCGCCGTCGAGTTTTATCGCATTGAAAGAGGCGGCCAGCTCGTGGGCCAGTTCTACCTGGACCAACCTGCTCGCCCCGGCAAACGCGGCGGCGCCTGGATGGACGATGTACGCGCGCGCTGGTTGCGCCCCGACAACAGCCAGCTGCAGACACCCGTGGCCCATATGGTCTGCAACTTCGCCGGGGGCGTGGGCGGCAAGCCGCCCCTGCTGACCCACGATGACGTCATCACCCTCTTCCACGAGTTCGGCCACGGCCTGCACCACTTGCTGACCCAGGTCAACGAGCGTGATGTCTCAGGCATCAGCGGGGTGGCATGGGACGCGGTGGAGCTGCCCAGCCAGTTCATGGAGAACTTCTGCTGGGAATGGGACGTGCTCAAGCACATGACCGCCCACGTTGAGACCGGCGAGCCCCTGCCCCGCGCCCTCTATGACAAGATGATCGCTGCCAAGAACTTCCAGAGCGGCATGATGACCCTGCGCCAGATCGAGTTCTCCCTCTACGACATGCTGCTGCACACCGAGCACGACCCGGCTCAGGACTACCTGCCCCTGCTGGACCGGGTGCGCGCCGAAGTGTCCGTGCTGCAGCCGCCGGCCTGGAGCCGCACCCCCAACACCTTCAGCCACATCTTCGCTGGTGGTTATGCGGCCGGCTACTACAGCTACAAATGGGCCGAGGTGTTGAGCGCCGACGCTTATGCCGCTTTCGAGGAAACCTCGGGTAACAAGGGCTTGCCGAATGTGGAAACCGGGCGAAAATACCGTCTAGCCATCCTGGAAGCCGGCGGTAGCCGTCCGGCCATCGAGTCCTTCAAGGCGTTCCGCGGGCGCGAGCCCAAGCTGGACGCCCTGCTGCGCCACCAGGGTATGGCGCCACAATAGGCAAAACTAGGGAACACTCGGCACATGAAGACCGCACACCATCACGCAGCCCTCCTGAGCTTTGCTGCTTTGCTGGCCCTGCTGCCTGCCCTGGCACCAGCCCAGGCCATCTACCGCATCGTCGGGCCGGACGGGCGGGTGAGCTTTTCTGACAAGCCCCCAGCCTCCAGTGAAAAGGCGACAGCCCTGAGTCCAAGCGGTCGTTCTTCTCAGCCTGCCGGTTCAGCCGAATTGCCCTTCGAGCTGCGCGAAGCCATGAACCGCTACCCGGTCACGCTCTACACAGGCGAAAACTGCGAGCCCTGCAATGCGGCGCGTAACCAGTTGACACGACGCGGCGTACCCTACACGGAGCGCACCATCACAACAGCCCAGGACATTGACGCGCTCAAACGCCTGGGCATGGAGGCTACCGTACCGATTGCCACCGTCGGCGGTCAAAAGCTTAAGGGTTATTCCGAAGGCGAGTGGGATGATTACCTGAACGCCGCCGGCTACCCCAAGACTTCACGCCTGCCCTCCACTTACCGCAATGCAGCGGCCAGCCCTCTGGCACCGGTCAATGAAGCACCCGCACCCGCGCGTGCTGCGGCTCCCGCACCTGCGGCGACGCCCTCTGCACCACCGCCGGGCCCGACTCCGGAGAATCCGGCCGGCATCGTGTTCTGATGCCGCACGAACAAGGGGCCCTGCAGGCCCCTTGTTTTTTGGTGCGAAAAAGTTCAGTAATTCAGCGTCTGCACACCGCTGGTCGTGCCCAACAGACAGACTTGGGCGCGCTGATGTGCAAACACCCCCACCGTCACCACGCCCGGCCACTGGTTGACCTCGGACTCAAAAGTCAGCGGCTCACGGATCTGGAGGCCCGTTACATCGAGGATGTGCTGGCCGTTGTCCGTCACCAGCGGCTGGCCGTCCTTGAGGCGGATGCGGGCCTGTCCACCCAGGGCAGCAAACTGGCGCACCAGGCGCTGGGTGGCCATGGGAATGACTTCGACCGGCAGGGGAAACTTGCCCAGCACCTCGACCCGTTTGGACTCGTCGGCAATGCAGACAAAACGGCGCGACTGGGCCGCGACGATCTTTTCGCGTGTGAGCGCAGCACCGCCGCCCTTGATCATGTGGCCACGGCCGTCGATCTCGTCGGCACCATCGATGTAGACGGCCAGTTCACCGACCTCATTGGCGTCAAACACCGGGATGCCCAGGGCACGCAGGCGCTCGGTGCTGGCCACCGAGCTGGACACAGCCCCCTTGATCTGCCCCTTCATGGACGCCAGCGCGTCGATGAACTTGTTGACCGTGGAGCCGGTGCCGACCCCGACGATCTCACCGGGAATCACGTAATGCAGGGCGGCCTGGCCGACCAGGGTCTTGAGTTCGTCTTGGCTGAGCATATGGTTTGAAAGTAGCTGGGTTGATCTGGGAAAATCGGGCAATCACAGGAATTATCCGATGTCTCTGCTCCCCTACGCCCTCTCCCGCGCCGTCCTCTTCCGCATGGGCCCCGAAGCCGCTCATGACTTCACCATCGATATGCTGGCGCGCACCCAGAACACGCCTCTGGCCTGCACTTATAGCCAAACCCGTATTGATGACCCCGTCACGCTGGCCGGCCTGCGTTTCCCCAACCGCGTGGGCATGGCCGCCGGCCTGGACAAGAATGCACGCTGCATCGACGGCCTGGGTGCCATGGGCTTCGGCTTCGTCGAAGTCGGCACCGTCACGCCCCTGGCCCAGCCCGGCAACCCAAAACCGCGCATGTTCCGCCTGCCCCAGGCGAATGCTCTGATCAACCGCCTGGGTTTCAACAACGAGGGCCTGGAGGCCTTCCTTGCCAATGTGCAGCGTGCCACCTTCCGCGGCAAAAGCGGCACGCCCTTGCTGCTGGGCCTGAACATCGGCAAAAACGCCGCCACGCCCATCGAGCGCGCCACCGACGACTACCTGATCGGCCTGGCTGGTGTCTACCCGCACGCCGACTACGTCACCGTCAACATCTCCAGCCCCAACACCAAGAACCTGCGCGCGCTGCAGAGCGACGAGGCCCTGGACGCCCTGCTCGGCGCCATCGCCGCAAAACGCGAAGCCCTGGCCCAGCAACACGGCAAACGCGTGCCCGTGTTCGTGAAGATCGCCCCGGACCTGGACGAGGAACAGGTCAAGGTCATTGCTGCCACGCTGCAGCGCCACGGCATGGATGGTGTGATCGCCACCAACACCACACTGAGCCGTGAGGCCGTGCAAGGCCTGCAGCATGCCGAAGAGGCCGGCGGCCTCTCGGGCGCGCCGGTGCTGGAAATGAGCAACCGCGTGATCCGCCAGCTGCGCGCCGCCCTGGGCCAGGACTATCCCATCATCGGCGTGGGCGGCATCTTCAGCGCCGCCGATGCGGTGAGCAAGATCCAAGCCGGTGCCGCCCTGGTACAGATCTACACCGGCCTGATCTACAAGGGGCCGGAACTGGTCAAGGAAGTGGCTCAGGCCCTCCGGCAATTGCGCACAGCGCCTTAAAGCTGTTCCCAATCCGGCGTGCCGGCATAACGGTCGGCGAGAAACTGCACAAAGCTGCGAATGCGTTCGGGCAGGCGTCGGTCGGGCAGGAAAACCGCGTACAGCGTGCTTTCCGTCAGGTGGTAGTCGGGCAGCAGGCGCACCAGGCGGCCACTGCGCAAGGCATCCCCCAGCGCGAAGGACGGCAGGGCCGCAATGCCCAGTCCCCCCAGCACGGCATCGAGCAGGCCTTCGGCCACATTGGCCCGCAGATTGCCGGCCACCTTGACCGTGGCCTCACCCTCAGGCCCCGCGAAGCGCCAGTCGCTGCCCTTGGGCTTGTCATAGACCAGGCAGTTGTGCTGCAACAGATCACGCGGCTGCTGCGGTGTCCCATGGCGCGCAAGGTAGTCGGGCGCGGCCACCACCCGCCACTGCACGGCCGCCAAACGGCGCGCCACCAGATTGCTCAGACGCGGCTCCTCGGCCAGACGCACCACCAGATCGGCGTTGCCCGAGATCAGGTCGGCAAACCGTTCGGCCAGCATGACTTCGATCTGAATGCCCGGATGGAGGGCCAGGAAGTCGCGCACGGCGGGTAGCAGATGCATGCGGCCAAAGGTGATGGCCGTGCTGATGCGGATCAGACCATGCGCGCCGCCACGTGAGAGTTCCTCCACGTCGCGCACGGCGGAGTCGGCATCGGCCATGAGGCGTGCGCAACGTTCATAAAAGCGCTCACCAGCCTGTGTCAGCCCGATCTTGCGCGTGCTGCGATTGAGCAGCTTGACCCCCAGGGAGTGCTCGAGCTCCTGCACCTGCCGACTGACCAGGGCCTTGGAGATGCCGCAGCGGTCGGCCGCCAGCGTGAAGCTCTTGGCATCGACGACCGCGACAAAAGTGGCCAGGACGTTGAGATCGCGCATCATGCCTTGTGCGTAAACAATGAATTCACAAAAGAGGATTCCATCTCTGAGGTGCGGAAAGTATAGTCAGCCACGGATGCGGGCCGGCTCACAGGGAGCCGTCTGCCCGCAGCCAAGCACAAGGAAAAACGATCGTGAGCTGGAGTGAAGAACATTTTGTGAAGCGGGACGATGTGCCGCTGTACGTCTACCGCAAGCGCGCCACGGCGCCGGTGCCCGGCGAAGCACCGCGCCCGGTGCTGTTCCTGGTGCATGGCTCCACCGTCTCGGGCCGCAACACCTACGACCTGCAGGTCCCCGACCGCAGCGACTATTCGGTGATGGACTGGTTCGCCGCACGCGGTTATGACGTCTGGACCATGGACCACGAGGGCTACGGCCGTTCGGGCTGGTCCGGCCGCGGCAACAGCGACATCAAGACCGGTGCACTCGATCTGGCTGCGGCCATTCCCCTGGTGCTGGAAAAGACCGGCGCGAAGAAGATCAATCTCTTCGGCTCATCCTCCGGCGCCCTGCGTGCCAGCCTGTACACGGCAGCGCACCCGCAGACCGTGGAGCGCCTGGGCATCTCGGCCCTGGTCTACACCGGCGCCGGTTCGCCCACGCTGGAACAGCGCCGCAAGAAGCTGCCCGAATACTCGACCAGCCCGCGCCGCAAGGTGGACCTGGCTTTCTATGAGGGCATGTTCAACCGCGACAAGCCCGGCAGCAGTGAAGACATCGTCCCCAAGGCCATTGCCGCAGCGGAACTGCCCCTGGTGAGCGAAGTGCCGACCGGCACCTATGTCGACATGTGCGCCAACCTACCGGTGGCGACGCCCGAATCCATCCCCTGTCCCACGCTGGTGATCCGCGGCGAATACGACGGCATCGCAGCTGAGCCCGACCTGCTCGACTTCTTTGCGCGCCTGCCCACCATGGACAAGCAGTTTGTCGTGCTCTCGGGCATCGCGCACAACCCGATGATGGGTGTGCAGCGGCACAAATTCTTCCACGCACTGCATGCCTTCCTGGAGATGAAATTCTAGAACGACCACACCACACCCCCTGAGCCCCACCCCCACCCCAGGAGACAAGCAATGACACAAGTGACGTGG
>CAUPRZ010000009.1:0-16121 GCA_963513855.1 uncultured Hylemonella sp. | reverse complement strand
GTGGTGCTGGAGATGGTGCCTGCGGCCCTCTCGGCCGACATCACCCAGGCCATGCCCCACTGCGCCACCATCGGCATCGGTGCTGGCGTGGACTGCGCGGGCCAGGTGCTGGTGCTGCACGACATGCTGGGCATGAACCTGGGCAAGATGGCCAAGTTCGTGCACAACTTCATGGCCGACGCCGGCAGCGTGCGCGGGGCCATGGAGGCCTATGTGAAGGCCGTGAAAGATGGCACGTTCCCCGTGAACGCCAAACACGCCTGGTGAAGACGTAGCGATGAAAGTCATCCACACCATCGCCGAATTGCGCGCCGAACTCGGCAAATACCAGCGCCCGGCCTTTGTGCCCACCATGGGCAATCTGCACGAGGGGCACATCGCCCTGGTGAAGCAGGCCAAGCCTTTGGGCGACGTGACGGTGGCCAGCATCTTCGTGAACCGCCTGCAGTTCCTGCCGCACGAAGATTTCGGCACCTACCCGCGCACGCTGGAAGTGGATTGCGAAAAGCTCAAGGCCGTGGGATGCGATATTGTTTTTGCGCCCAGCGAGCAGGAGCTCTACCCCGAGCCCCAGGGCTACAAGGTGTTGCCCCCGGCTGAACTCGCCGACATCCTCGAAGGCCACTTCCGCCCCGGTTTTTTCACCGGCGTGTGCACCGTGGTGCTCAAGCTCTTTAATATCGTGCAGCCGCGCTACGCCCTCTTCGGCGCCAAGGACTATCAGCAGCAGATTGTGATCCGCCGTATGGTGGCCCAGCTGGGCCTGCCCATCGAGATCGTCACCGGTGCCACGCTGCGCGCCGAGAGCGGCCTGGCCCTGTCTTCACGCAATGGCTACCTGAGTGCATCGGAACGCGCCGAGGCTGTGCAGCTTTCACGCACCCTCAAAGGCATGATCGTGGCACTGCAGAACGGCGAGCACAACCTCGCGGCCATCGAACAGCACGCCATGCACACCCTGGCCCACCGCGGCTGGAAACCCGACTACATGACCGTACGCCGCCGCCACGACCTGCAGCCCCCGCAGGCCGATGACCTGACCCATGCCGACCGCCTGGTCGTTCTGGGTGCCGCCAAGCTCGGCACCACACGACTGATCGACAACATCGAGGTGTAAGCCTTGATGTTGCGTCGCAGGCTATTAATTACCCGCAGGGTTTGTTAGGCCGTAGACACAACTTGGAAGTCTGAGTCTTCCGAGGCTGCGCGCCTCAGTGCGCAGGCGGAAACCGGCGATACCAAGCGCCATACACCCAGCAGCCGGCGCAGAAGGACAGCGCCCACTCGGCCGTCGAGAAAGCAATCAGCACCGCGCAGGGCACGACCCACAGGCCGCTACCTGACAGGTAGAGCAGCAGGGACGCCGAACTGGCCACAAACAGCAGCTTGCTGGCGAACATCTTGGCGCCCGCATCCTCTTTTTTCCCGGCCTGCTTCAGACGCAGAAACAGGGCCTTCCACAGCAGATGCGAGGGGCAGCGGTGATGCCCCAGAAAACCGCGCACAGCGCCCTGCACGGCCAGCAAGGCCATGAACCAGGGAGACACCAGCAGTGCCAGCACACAGAAGACCGTGGTGAGCAACGCCTCCCAGCGGATGACGTTGGACCAGACCTGGGGGATGTCGAAGCGCAGCACGGTGATCTCCAATATAGGGGGTGGGGTATGTATTATGCCGTGCCGGCATCCCCCTGCTTTGCGTCAGGTCAAGGAAACACGTGGGGTTTGATGCGTCGAAACGCGGCCCGAGGCGGGCGACCTCAGGCCAGCGCCAGCAGCACCAGGCCGATAGCCGCTGGCAGCCCCTGGATGAAGAGGATCTTGCGGCTGGCCGTGGCGGCGCCGTAGAGGCCGGCCACAAGCACACAGAGCAGGAAAAAGACCTTCACCCCGGCGCCCGCAGCGCCCAGGCTCAGACCCCAGAACAGGCCCGCCGCCAGGAAGCCGTTGTACAGACCCTGGTTGGCCGCCAGCACCTTGGTGGCCTGGGCAAACTCGGGCGTCAGCGCAAAGGCCTTGCGACCGGCCGGCTTGTCCCAGAGGAACATTTCGAGCACGAGGATGTAGACATGCAGCAGGGCGACGAGGGCCACGACGGTATCGGCAGCAAAGGACATGATGACTCCTGTTGAAATGGCCGGACTGTACGCCTAACGCAGAAACTCCCGCACCGGCACCAGCGTGGCCGCCGGATCCTCCTCCATGGGCACATGGCCCAGGGTGTCGAACATCACGAGCTTCGAACCCGCGATATCGGCCGCGAAACGCTGCGCATAAGACGGGGGGATCAGCCGGTCGCGCCCGCCCCAGAGGATGAGCGTGGGTAGCTTGAGCGTCTTGATGTCGGCCTCGCGACCCGTGTTGCGCTGGATCAGGCGCTGGCGCAGGGCTGCACGGTTGCCCTCGCGCCGGATCATGTCGGTGTAATGCGCCACGAGTTCGAGCGTCACGCGGTCCGGCTCGCCATAGACACTGCGGATGGACTTGTCCATCAGGCCCGGCGGCAGCAGATTGCGCATCAGGGGCTGCAGAGCTGGCAACCCCGCCACGCGGAAACCCAGGGGAACCGATTTGGGTTCGAAGTTGTAGCCCGCTGAATCGACCAGAATGAGTTTGCTCACACGCTGCGGGTGGGCATGGGCCACGGCCCAGGCCACCTCGCCCCCCAGGGAGTTACCCGCGATCACAAAACGCTGCACGCCCAGCTGGTCCATCAGGCCGGCTACAAAACGTACATAGACCGCAATGCTGTAGTCGTTCGCCGCGTTCGGCCCCGTGAGGCCAAAGGCCGGTAGATCGAAACGGATCACACGCCGCGTCTTGCGCAGCTCGGCGGCCCAGCCCTCCCAGGTGTGCAGACTGGCCGCGGTACCATGCACCAGCACGATGGGTTCGGGGTCGTTGCGCGGCCCCTCGTCCCGCAAATGCACCTGCAAACCGTCCAGCGCGACAAACTGCGAAGGCGGCGGTGCCCAGCGGGCCTTGAGCTGATCCACCGGAATGTCGGGTGACCAGGACCAGGCGATGAAACCGCCGGTCGCCAGCAGCCAGATCAGCAGCAAACCAGCCAGGACACGGAACAATGTTTTCATGGTGACAGCCTTGGAGAATAGGTCGGCAGTCTAGGCCCCGCGCTCGACAGGCCCTGTCACCCGCCCGACAGATTCTTGAACAGATGCCGCGCCAGCGCCCGCCAGAAGTCCCCACCGGAATGCTGGTCGGCCAGGCGCGATACGTCCACATACCCCTTGTGCAAGATGATGCCGATGATCAAAGCCAGCAGCGCGATGGCCACCCACTGCATCACGGTCTTGAAGTGTTCCTCGGCACGCGGGCTCATGACGGCAGGCAGTTTTCAGCGTGGGATCGCGTAAGTGCCGACTGCATGGGCCACGGGTTCGTCGCTGCCCTCGGAATAGATTGTCACCTCGCCCACGGCCAGGGTGCGGCCCAGCTTGAGCAGCTTGCAGACCCCGAGGATGTCGCGGTCCCCCGCAGGCTTGCGCATGAAGTTAAAACTCAGGCTGGTCGTCACCGCCAGCGGCACGATGCCGATCTCGCCCAGGATGGCCACGTAGAGCGCCACATCGGCCACCGCCATCATCACGGGCCCGGCCACCGTGCCCCCGGGCCGCAACTCGGCCTCACCCACGGCGTGGCGTATGGTCGCGCTCTTGTTGCCGACGGCAAGGATGGAGCAGCGGGTCTGGGGAAATTCCTTCACGAGGAAGGCCGAGAGTTCGGCGACGGTGGGCATGGCTGGCATCTTAATAGACGACAAAGGCCAGCCCTCACACTTGAAGCAAACCCCGGAAGCCTCTGGCCGCGTAGTAGGACTGCGCGCCGTTGTGATATATGAACACTCTGTCATAGCGTCGATCACAGAAAAGAGCCCCACCTTTCGCTCTGAGGTCAGAGGGTGTCTTGATCCAGCTGGATGTCTTGAGATCAAACTCGCCAAGCTTCTGCAGTTCCCGGTACTGCTCTTCTGTCAGGAGTTCGATGCCCATCGCAGCAGCCATTTCGAGGGCGCTGCTTTCAGGCCTGTTCTCTTTTCTGGACTCGCGCGCTTGCGCGTCGTAGCAGGTGCTTCTGCGCCCAAGCGGGCTTTCTGATGCGCAGTCGCAGAAGATGAAATGGCCGGATCCTTGGATCATGACTATGACATCCGGCTCACCACCCGTGGCCTCCATCTCTTTCAGTGATCTGAGCGCATCCAGATGGCTTTCGAGCCTTGCCTGCACATCAGACCATGCCATTCCGGCATGCCGTTGCATGTTCTGCTCGAAACGGGTCTTCAGTGTCTGGAGCAACTCTTTGCGTTCTTTCTCTTTGATCGTCATAGCCGTGCGTTCCCCATCGATTTGAGCGCAGAGACGCCACTCGTGGCGTTCAATGTTTGAGTTCGGCCAAGCGGTCGCAGCTTATATGCGCTGCAGCAGATGCGCATGCACCGCCCCCGCCTTCAGATGCCGGTGTAGCGTGAGCCCCAACGGCGCCAGCTGTTCGTCGCTCCAGGCCGTGGGCGCTTCCAGATAGACATAACCCTGCTCAGCCACCGCCCGCGCTGCCGTCCGCAAAGCCCCCTCGAACAGGTCCGCGTCAAAGGGCGGGTCGAGAAACACCAGGTCCACACTGCCCGCAGGACTGGCCTTGAGTGCGGCAATGCCTTCACCCCGCTGCACCTGTACGGCCGCCGCCTGCAGCTGCTCCTTGATCTTCTTGAGCTGCGTCACCAGGGTGCCGTCCTGCTCAATCAGCAGCACCTGCTTGGCACCGCGCGAGGCGGCTTCAAAACCCAGGGCGCCAGTGCCGGCAAACACATCCACACAGGACCAGCCCGTGAGGTCCTGGCCCAGCCAGTTGAACAGGGTTTCGCGCACGCGGTCAGGCGTGGGGCGCAGGCCGGGCTTGTCAGCCACGGGCAGCTTGCTGCGTTTCCACTGGCCGCCGATGATGCGCACCTCGCCGGCAGGTTGGCCGGTCAGCGGGCGGCCCGCGGCTTTTTTCGCGGCGGGGGCTAGGGCAGCCTCAGCCCGCACGGGTTTCTTACTTGCCATCAGAGCCCCCGACGATAACGGTGACCATACGCTCGAGCTGCAGCTTGCGCGCGAAGGCAGCCTTGATGTCCGCCACGGTGACCTTGGCCACCCGCTGCGTCCAGCCATCCAGATAGTCCAGCGGCAGGCCGTAGGCGGCGATGTTCGCCACGTTGTCGAGCAGCTTGCGGTTGTTGTCGATGCGCAGGGCGAAGCCGCCGATGAGGTTGTCCTTGGCGGCCTTGAGCTCGGCCTCGGTGGGGCCCTGCGCCACAAAACGGCGCAGGGTGTCGCGTGCCACCTGCACGGCCTGGGCCGCCTGGTCGGGGCGGGTCTGCAGGCCGATGATGAAGGAGCCCGCGTGCAGGCCGGGGTTGAAGCCGCTGTAGACGCTGTAGCTCAGGCCGCGTTTCTCACGCACCTCGGTGGTCAGGCGCGAGACAAAACCGCCGCCGCCCAGGATGTAGTTGCCCACGGTCAGCGCGAAGAAATCCGGATCGTCGCGTTTGAAGCCGGGCTGGCCGATGTAGACATGGGCCTGGGCCGAGTCGAAGGGCAGCTTGATCTCGGCCGCTTCCTTGAGCGGCTGGACTTCGGCCACGGGTGGCAGGGCCTCGCAAGTCCTTGCGGGCAAGCGACCCAGCAACTGCGTGACCAGCGCGTCAGCCTGGGAACGGGTGACGGCGCCCACGATGCTCACCTGCGCGCGGCAGGGCCGCAGGTAACGCGCATGCCAGGCCAACATATCGGCCACGCTGATGCGCGCCAATGTTTCCTCGTTGGTGTCACGGCCATAGGGGTGTTCACCAAAGACGGCGCGGTTGTAGGCCCGCACGGCCACCGTAGCGGGGCGAGTGTTGGCCTCGCGCAGGGCGGCCACCATACGTTCGCGCTCGCGTGTCCACACGGCCTCGGGATAAGCCGGCTCGGCCAGCTGGCGCGCAGCCAGGGCCACGGCCTTGGCCAGCAGGTCGGGATAGGTCAGCGAGCGCAGGGAGAAGCTCACGCGGTCGCCGCCGTCACCACCACCAAAGCTGGCACCCAGATCGGCCCAGGCTTCGCCGAGGGCGTTTTCGTCCAAGCCAGGTTCTGCGCCGCTGGCGCGGATGCCATCACTCATGAGGGCCGCGCTCACACCGGCCAGACCGGCCTGGGGCGCCGGGTCACGCCGGCCACCGGCGTCGAAGTCGATGCGCACGTCCACCATGGGAACGGCAGGACTTTCCACCAGCCAGACACCGGCGCCCGAGGGCTGGGTCCAGTGCTGGATGGGGATGCCGGCCTGGGCCGCAGCCGTTAGACCGAGCGCAAGGAAAAAAGCTACTGTTTTGATAGCAATCATTCTATTTTTCATGACCATCCTCCTCAATGCCGGCCGCCGGCCGCAGGCTTGCGACGGGGGCGGTTCGGATCGGGTGGCTGCGGCAGCAGGGTGGCCACGGTGAGCTGGTCTTCGCCAAAATAACGCGCGGCCACGGCCTGCACCTGTTCAGCTGTCACCGCACGCAGGCGCGTGAGCAGGCGGTCATTGGCGTCCAGCGGCAGGCCCAGCACCCAGTAGGTGCCGAGTTCACGGGCCTGGTTAAACAGCGAATCACGTTTGTAGACCTCACTGGCCACCCACTGGGTCTTGACACGTTCCAGTTCGGCGGCGCTGATACCCTCGCGTGCAATGCGGGCCACCTGTTCGCGTAGTGCGCCTTC
The DNA here is from genome assembly GCA_963513855.1 of uncultured Hylemonella sp. GTDB lineage: Bacteria > Pseudomonadota > Gammaproteobacteria > Burkholderiales > Burkholderiaceae_C > Hylemonella. The sequence goes on along the minus strand of CAUPRZ010000009.1, from coordinate 9,379 downwards.
CACCTGAGCCGCGGTCTTGCCAGGGGCGGGCACGCCGTCGAGGATGAACATCTGCGGGCCGCGGCCCAGCAGGCCGTTGCTGGCCCCGGCGCTGTCGGCCACGCGGTCGCTGCCCTGGCTGAGTGCACGTTCCAGGCGCGCGCCGCTGTAGCCGTCCAACACGGCGGCCAGCACGGTGAGGGCCAGGGCATCGTCGTCCTGCGGTGTGGGCGTTTCCAGATTGCGCAGGCCCGGCACCTTGTAGGCCAGGCTCACATAGGCCTGATCGGCCGGGGCCTTGAGCTCCACACGACGCTGCCCGACCTGCTGCGGCTCGACACGCGGCTTGCGCGGGGGCACGGCACGCGCGGGGATCTTGCCGTAGGTCTGATCCGCCAGGCGTTTGACCCGGGCTGGCTCCACATCGCCCACGACGACGATGACGGCATTGGCGGGCACGTACCATTTCTTGTAGAAGTCTCGCGCGTCGGCGGGTGTCATGGCGTCGAGGTCGCTCATCCAGCCCACGATGGGACGACGGTAGGGCGCCGCCATATAGGCCGTGGCCAACAGCGTTTCGTAGAGCAGGGACCGCGGATTGTCTTCGGTGCGCATGCGCCGCTCTTCCTTGACGACCTCGATCTCCTTGCTGAACTCGGCGTCGGGCCAGCGGTTATTCGCAAAACGGTCGGACTCGAGTTTCATCACATCTTCCAGCCGGCCCGCGGGGATCTGCTGGTAGTACCCCGTGTAGTCCATGCTGGTGAAGGCGTTCTCGCGCCCGCCCAGTGCCGCCACGCGACGCGAGAACTCGCCGGCCTTGAGCGTCTTCGTACCCTTGAAGAGCATGTGCTCCAGTACGTGGGCCACGCCACTGGTCCCATCCACCTCGTCCATGCTGCCCACCCGTAGCCAGACCATGTGCACGGCCGTGGGCGCGCGCCGGTCGGGCTGGACGATGAGTGTCATGCCATTGGCCAGGGTGTAGTGCTGGGCGCGGGTCTGGGCCTGGACCGGGCTCAGCCATACGGCACACAGAAGGAAAAAGAGGGGTATGAGGCGTTTCATAGAATGATGGATTCTAAGAACGTCCCCAATGTTCAATCTTTTCAAGAAAAAATCTCCCGCGGAAGCCCCGGTTGCACCAGCAACGCCAACCCCGGCCCGCCAGGGCTGGCTGGGCAAGCTGCGCGCCGGCCTGCGCAAGACGGGTTCGAACATCACCACGGTGTTCACGGGCACACGCATCGACGAGGCCCTGTACGAACAGCTTGAAGAAGCGCTGCTGATGGCCGACGCCGGAGTCAACGCGACACAGTATCTGCTGGACGACCTCAAACGCCGCGTGAAGGAAAGTAAAGCCACCGAACCCGCGGCCGTCAAAGGCCTGTTGGTGGACGCGCTGGCCGAACTGCTGGCCCCGCTGGAAAAACCGCTGACCATCGGTGCGCACCAGCCCACGGTGATCATGGTGGCCGGCGTCAACGGCGCGGGCAAGACCACGAGCATCGGCAAGCTCACGCACCATCTCTCCAATGATGGCGCCAGCGTGCTGCTGGCCGCGGCCGACACCTTCCGCGCCGCGGCGCGCGAGCAGCTCATGGTCTGGGCCGAGCGCAACACGGTGGAAATCGTGCATCAGATGGGCGGCGACCCGGCTTCGGTGTGTTTCGACGCGGTGAGCGCGGGCAAGGCACGCGGCAAGGACGTGGTGCTGGTGGACACGGCAGGCCGCCTGCCCACGCAGCTGCACCTGATGGAAGAGCTGCGCAAGATCAAGCGTGTGGTGCAGAAGGCGGACGACACCGCACCCCACGAGGTGCTGCTGGTCATCGACGGCAACCCGGGCCAGAACGCGCTGATGCAGGTCAAGGCTTTCGACGAGACACTGGGCCTGACCGGCCTCATCGTCACCAAACTCGACGGCACGGCCAAGGGAGGGGTTCTGGCAGCGATTGCACGCGAGAAGCCCATCCCCGTGTACTTCATCGGTGTGGGCGAACAGCTCGACGAACTGGAGACCTTCAACGCGCGTGAGTTTGCGCAGGCACTGCTGGATTAAGCCTCGCGTGCCGGAACACCTGCTCATTCTCGTCATCGGCGCCGCCCTCGGCGGACTGGTCCAGGGCCTGTCGGGCTCCAACTTCGGCATGACGGCCACCTCGGTCTGGGCCTGGTTCCTGGCACCCCAGCTCGTCGCACCGCTGTCGCTGATGGGTTCACTCACCGGCCAGATCATGGGGGCACTGACGCTGCGGCGTGGTTTCCACTGGCAGCGTTTTGCCCCCTTCCTGCTCGGCGGCCTGCTGGGCATCCCGCTGGGGGTGGCTCTGCTGCCGCGCCTGGATGCGGACCTCTTCAAGATCGTGCTCGGTGGCCTGCTGGTGCTGACCTGCCCGGCCCTGCTGCTGGCCAACGAGCTGCCGCGCATCCGCGGTGGCGGTCGTATCGCCGACGGCCTGGCCGGTGTGGGTGGTGGCATCCTGGGTGGGCTGGGCGGTTACACGGGGGTCATCCCCACGCTCTGGACCACGCTGCGCGGCCTGCCCAAGGACGAGCAGCGCGCCATCATCCAGAACTTCAACCTCGGCATCCAGCTCGTCACGCTGGGGGCCTATCTGTGGCAGGGTTTGGTCACACGCGCCCTGCTGCCGCAGCTGGCCCTGCTCATCCCCGTCGTGCTCTTCTCTTCCTGGCTGGGCACGCGGCTCTATATGGGCCTGTCGGAAGCGCGCTTCCGGCAGCTTGTGCTGCTGCTGCTCACGGCATCGGGGGCGGCCATGTTGTTCTCCGGGCTTTCCCGACTCTGAGGTCAGTGCACCACGAAAGCGGTCGTTTTTGGCTTGCCAGCCCCGGGCAATGCCCGAATAATCAACCGGACTTCAACCGCATGGCTGCCCACAGCCCCCAGGGACCCCGACGATGACAACCCGCCGTAACTTCATCCAGCGCCTGGCCGCCGTGCCCCCGGTGCTGGCCCTGGGTCCCGCCGCCTGGGCCGCTGCCGACCCCTCGCGCCAGGCCCTGGTGATCGGCAACAGTGCCTATGCCGATGCGCCCCTGGTCAACCCCGTCAACGACGCCCGGGCCGTGGCCGGTCTGCTGGACCAGGCTGGCTTCACCGTCTCCTCGCATCTCAATGCCACCCGCGCGGACATGCTGGAGGCCATCGAGCGCTTCGCCGCCCAGGTGCGCAAGTCCGAGACCAAACAGGTCATGCTCTATTTCGCGGGTCACGGTGTGCAGCTGGACTGGCGCAACTACCTGCTCCCTGTGGACGCCAAGGCCGCCAGCGCCGAGCAGCTGCGTGCCAGTTGCGTGGACCTCAATCAGCTGATTGGCGAGCTGGGCAAGAGCAAGGGCAAGACCTTCATCATCATGCTGGACGCCTGCCGCAACGACCCCTTCGGCAGCGCCTACCGCCCGCAGCAAGCTGGCCTGTCGCAGTTCGACGCACCGGTGGGCAGCCTGCTGGCCTATGCCACCTCGCCGGGCAATGTGGCCTCGGACGGCAGCGGACAGAACGGCCTGTACACGGAGAACCTGCTGCGTGAACTCTCGGTCAAGGGTGCACGCATCGAGGACGCTTTGAAGCGCGTGCGCCTCAATGTACGACTGGCCTCGCAGGGCGCGCAGATTCCCTGGGAGACCACCTCGTTGGAAGAGGACATCTTCATTTTCCGCGACGGCCAGCGCAAGCTCAGCGAGGCCGAGCAGGAGAAGCTGCTGGAGGAGGACCTAGCCGCATGGGGACGGGTCAAGAGCTCGAGCAAGTCGGAAGACTATGCCGGCTATCTGCACAAGTTTCCCAATGGACGTTTTGCCGAAATCGTCCAGACCCGGCTCTCGCGCCTGCTGGCCGAGATCGAACAGCGCCGTGCTCAGGTGGCTGCCCCGGTGCCCCAGGCCAGTGAGGACAACAAGCCGACCATCCAGCTCGGCCCGGGTCTGCCCGTGCCCCAGTTCATGGCGCCGGACAACAACCCCTATTCGGCCGGGCGCTATCCACTGGGAAAACAATTCGCGCTCAATGATTCCATCACCGTACGCGAGACCGATCTGCTGACCGGCGTCGAAAAGTCCATTCGCACGGTCATGGTGACCCGCGTCGACGCTGCAGCGGACCGCGTTGAATTCAACAACGGTGCACTGGTCACTGATCTCATGGGCAATGCCTTGCGCACGCCCACGATCAGCTTCGAGGCGCCCGTGCAGGACTTCCCGTCCGAACTTCAGATCGGCAAGAAATGGCGTGGCGTCGGGCGCCGGACCGAAAATGGTGTGAGCTCCGACTTCTCCTACGACTACCAGATCGTGCGGCGCGAAACCATCACCGTACCGGCCGGCCGCTTCGACACCTTTGTCATCGAAGGCAAGGGCTGGAACAAGACCTTCGGCAGCCAGCTCAACACCAGCTACTGGGTGGTGCCGGGACTCAACGCCACCATACGCCGCGAGAACACGGGCCGCAGCCGCTTTGGCCAACTCATCCGCACCGAACGCTTCGAATTGGTCAACCTGACCCAGCACGGTATGGACCGCAAATGCGCTGCGCCCGCCACCGGCACCGCCCAGCGCAACCTGGTCATCAAGAGCAACTGTTCCTGAGCGACCTCAGCGCAGGACCAGCCGGCCCGGCGCCTCGTTCGTGACCTCACCCATCTCGGCCGCGGCCTCGAAGCCATGGCGGCGGAAGATCTCCAGCACCGCAGGCACGCTCTCGGCAGTGCAGCTCACGAGCAGGCCGCCGCTGGTCTGCGGGTCGCTGAGCAGGGCCTGATCTACAGGCTCGAAGCCCGCGGGCAGGGTGACAGAAGCGCCATAACCGGCCCAGTTGCGACCCGAAGCGCCCGTGACAAAACCCGACGCGGCCAGTTCGCGCACGCCGGCCAACAAGGGCACACGCGCCCAGTCGATCTCTACCGTGCAGTTCGCGCCACGTGCGATCTCCAGCGCATGGCCAGCCAGGCCGAAGCCCGTGACGTCGGTCAGCGCGTGCACGCCGTCCAGCGCCGCGAGTTCGGGGCCGGGCGTGTTGAGTTTTGTCGTCGTGGCGATCATCTGGGCGTAACCCACTGCATCCAGCTTTTCCTTCTTAAGCGCGGCCGAGAGCACGCCCACGCCCAGGGGCTTGCCGAGGATGAGCCGATCACCCACCCGTGCGTCGGCATTGCGTTTGACGCGTTTCGGATGCACCAGGCCCAGAGCCACCAGGCCGTAGATGGGTTCGACCGAGTCGATGGTGTGACCACCGGCAATCGGGATGCCCGCGGCCTTGCACACGGCCTGGCCGCCGGCCAGGATGCGGCCTATCGTTTCGGTGGACAGCACGTTGATGGGCATGCCCACGAGAGCCAGGGCCATGATGGGCGTGCCACCCATGGCGTAGACGTCCGAGATGGCATTGGTAGCGGCGATGCGGCCAAAGTCGAAAGGGTCGTCGACGATGGGCATGAAAAAGTCGGTGGTGGCGATCAGCGCCTGCGTGTCGTTGAGCTGGTAGACGGCCGCGTCGTCGGCGGTCTCGATGCCCACCAGCAGCTCGGGGGGCATGGGCAGGCCGCTGCTGCCCTTGAGGATGTCGGACAGCACGCCGGGGGCGATCTTGCAGCCGCAGCCCCCGCCATGGGACAGGGAGGTCAGACGGGGTTCGGCAGGGGTGGGCATCTTGGCGTTCATATCGGGTCCTGAGCAGAGGCCACGGCATTGTGCCCGCGACCGGACCGGCTCATGGTTAGACCTCTGGCGCCCAGGCCGGGACTGGCCCAGAATGTGGACACTACTTGTTTACATTAAATAAAAAAGTGTAGACAATTAATCTCACCAGAACAGGGATCTGCCGGCCTCCGGCATCCCCTCATTCCTACAGGAGACACCACATGCAACGCCGTACCCTGCTGGGCGCCAGCCCCCTGCTGCTGGCCCCGGGCCTGCTCCACGCCCAGAGCTATCCCGCCAAGCCCATCCGCTACATCGTGCCCGTGGCCGCCGGCGGCGGCAGCGATATGGTGGGCCGCACCGTCACCGAACGCTGGGGCAAGCTGCTGAACCAGACCTTTGTGGTGGACAACCAGGGCGGCGGCGGCGGCGTCATCGCCTGCCAGGCCACCGCCCGGGCCGCACCCGACGGCTACACCCTGCTGCAGGGTTATGTGGCCACCCACGGCACCAGCCCCGCCACACGCAAGCTGCCCTATGACGCGATCAAGGACTTCAGCCCCATCGGCATGATCGGCGGCACCCCCAATGTGCTGGTGGTCAATGCCTCGCTGCCGGTGAACAACGTCAAGGAACTCGTGGACTACCTGCGCGCCAATATGGGCAAGGTCAGCTACGGCTCGGCCGGCGCGGGTTCGCTCACCCACCTGACCATGGAGCTGTTCAAGCAGCAGATCAACTCCTTCATGGTCCACATCCCCTACCGCGGTGTGGCCCCGGCCTTCACGGACCTGATCGGTGGCCAGACCCAGGCCATGTTCCCGGGCCTGGCGGCCGCCCTGCCCCACATCCGTGGCGGCCGTGTGCGCGCCCTGGCCGTCACCGGCGGGCAGCGCCACCCGCAACTCAAGGACACGCCCACGCTGGACGAGCTGGGCTACAAGGGTTTTGACGCCATGCAGTGGTATGGCGTGGTGGGCCCGGCCGGTATGCCCGCACCCATCGTCCGCCAGCTCAATGAGACCCTGGGCACCGTGCTCAAGGCCCCGGACATGCGCGACAAGCTCTCCATCGAGGCCATCGAACCCATGCCCATGAGCGTGGAGGCCTTCGCCAAATTCATGCGCGAGGACATCGCGCGCTGGACCAAGCTGGCCAAGGACCGCAACATCCAGCTCGACAGTTAACCTTTCTCCCTGGCACATCGGCCACAAGCCGGTGTGCTATTTTTTCGATAGCAAACTGAAACTTTCCCCATGGCCCGCAACACCCAGGTCCCCGCCGACCACAACGCCCCCCCCGTCACCCAGACCCTGGCCCGCTACGTCGCCACGCATCCTTCCAAAGGCTGGAGCGATGCCGTGGAGCACGAAGCCCTGCGCACCTTCATGAACTGGCTGGGTTGCGCCGTGGGTGCTGCGCAGCATGAATCCGCGCACGCCGCACTGGGTGCCGTGCAGATGCTGCAGCCGGCGCAGCAGGCCAGCGTGCTGGGGCGTGCCGAGAAGGTGGACATGGCCGGTGCCGCGCTGATCAACGGCATCACCTCGCACACCTTCGACTTCGACGACACGCATCTGAAGACCATCATCCACCCGGCCGGCCCCGTGGCATCGGCCGTGCTGGCCCTGGCCGAGCACAAGGGCCTGTCGGGCCGTGCCGTGATCGACGCGCTGGTGCTGGGCATCGACGTCTCCTGCCGCGTGGGCAACACCATGTACCCCGAGCACTACGACCGCGGCTGGCACATCACCGGCTCCACCGGCACCCTGGGCGCCGCCGCCGGCTGCGCGCGCCTGCTCGGCCTCAATGAGCAGCAGACCGCCATGGCCCTGGGCATCGCCGCCTCGCAGCCCGTGGGCATGCGCGAGCAGTTCGGCACCATGACCAAACCTTTCCACCCGGGTGGTGCGGCACGCGCCGGCCTCATGTCCGCGCTGCTGGCCAGCCAGGGTTTCACGGCCAGCCCCAAGGCGCTGGAAGCACCGCGCGGCATGATCCAGACCGTCTCGACCAAATACGCCTGGAACGAGATCACGGACGAACTCGGCCAGCGCTTCGAGATCTCCTTCAACAGCTACAAGCCCTTCGCCTGCGGCATCGTGATCCACCCCAGCATCGACGCCTGCAGCCAGCTGCGCGCCCAAGGTGTGAAGCCCGAGCAGATCGAGCGCATCGAGCTCAAGGTGCACTCCCTGGTGCTCGAACTCACGGGCAAAAAGGAACCGGCCGACGGCCTGCAGGGCAAGTTCAGCGTCTACCACGGTTGCGCCTGTGGCCTGATGTTCGGCAAGGCCGGTGAAGACCAGTACGCCGACGACATCGTCACCCGCCCCGACATGGTGGAACTGCGCCGCAAGGTGGTGGCCACGGTGGACGACAGCATCCACGAGGCCAGCGTGGACGTGACCGCTGTGCTCAAGGACGGCCGCAAGGTCCACGTCTTCGTCAAGCACGCCATCGGCTCGCTGGAAAACCCCATGACCGACGCCATGCTCGAGACCAAGTTCCACGACCTGTCCGACCCGGTGATCGGCCAGGGCAAGACCGATGCACTGATCGCCGCCTGCTGGAAGCTGGCCAGCACGGCCGATGTGCGCACACTGACGGCGCTGGCCCGGCCCTGAGTCGAAACTAGCCCGGCACCCGGCGCTCCAGGCGGGGCATGGACAGCACGGCCCCGCCCTCGGCGTGCTTGTGCTCCCCGTCCTGCGCCACGCCGGCCGGCCGGACCGGTTCGGACCGGCTGGGCGCCAGGCGCAGGAAAACCCCCAGGGCCATGAGCAGCAGGGCCGCGCTCACGATGATGGCCACGGGGTAATAGAGGTTGCCGGCCATATCCAGCTGGCTGTACTTGATCACCATCATCAGCCCTTCCAGCGAGAGCGCCACGCAGACGGTGCCGATAAAACGCGGCAGCGTCCGGCGCAGCATGACGATCACGTCGTGATCGGCCTCGGCGCCGTATTCCTTGCCGATCACCAGCGCCACCTCGTAGACCGCCATGGCGATCACACTGGCATTGACCAGCTTGACGATGAGCTGCGTGACCTCGTCGCCATTAAGCACATGGCCTATGGCCTCCACCAGCGCGGTGGCGATGATGGCGCCGGAAATGGCAAAAAAGATGAAGGTGAAACCGCGGGCAAACAGCTTTTGCGTGACAGACAGAAGGTCCTTGTTGCTCATGTTTCTCCAGGGTGTATATCCGCCGGTCGGCCCATGTGGCCGTCAGACCAGGGAACGGGAAAACTGACACAGCGGACCTGCAGGTGCCAGGCCAGCACACGGGCCGGAACCGGTGCCAGCGACGCCGTGCCCTCGGGCTGCACGGCCACCTGCACGCCCAGGCTGTCCATGGCCGGCAGCCAATGGTCCAGGAAATCAGGCAGACTGATGGCCCCTGCGGTACCGGCTGAGCCTACGCCACGGGCAAACGCCCGCGCCTCGTGCAGCTGCGACCAGACCGGCAAACATGAAGTCCCATCTGCCAGCGGCAGCGAGATCCAGCCCCCGGCATCGAGCAGGCCCCACACCTGCTGGGTCTGGGCGGCCTCCTGCACAAAGCCCCGGTAAGGCAAGGTCTGCGCCGTATCAGGGATGGGCTGCAGGCCCAGGGCCTGTATCAGAGCGGGGGGAAGTTTCACGTGACGGGCCCTCCTGTGATCTCAAGGGGCCAGCTTAGGCGCGACATCACCCGCGCTCAAGCAAAGATATATTTTGTTTCCTGCCTTACCTGCGG
>CAUPRZ010000008.1:0-16647 GCA_963513855.1 uncultured Hylemonella sp. | reverse complement strand
CCTCTACCGCTCCGACGTCTCGCGCGCCAACGACACGACCGAAACCCTGCTGCGGCGTCTGGGCATGGACGACCCCCAGGCCGCCAACTTCCTGCGTCGTGACGCCCTGGTCCATCGCCACCTGCTGGGCCGCACCGGCCGCCTGCTCAGCGCCGAGGCCAGCGAACGCAACACCCTGCGCAAGCTCACCGCCCGCTGGAGCCCCGATGACGATGGCAGCTTCAAGCGCCTGGTCATCGAGAAAACCGACCAGGGCTACAGCTCACATCTCGAAACCGCAGCATTGACCGCCTCCATCCGCATCGCCAGCGCCGTCATCGACAGCTCGCTTTTCGGCTCGGCCGACGAGGCCGGCATCCCCGATGCCGTGGCCATCCAGCTGGCCGAGATTTTTTCGGGCGATATCGACTTCCATCGCGAACTGCGCAAGGGCGACCGTTATTCGGTGGTCTACGAAGTGCTGGAAGGCGACGGCGAGCCGCTGCGCGCGGGCCGTGTGCTCAGCGCCGAGTTCACCAACGCCGGCAAGAGCTACCAGGCCATGTGGTTCCACGAGGCCAGCGCCGGCCAGGACGATGGCCGCCCCACCCAGGGCCGCGGCGGCTACTACAGCCTCGAAGGCCAGAGCCTCAAACGCGCCTACCTGGCCTCACCTCTGGCCTTCTCGCGTGTGACCAGCGGCTTCAAGATGCGCTTCCACCCCATCCTGCAGCGCTGGGCCGCCCACCTGGGGGTGGACTACGCTGCGCCCACGGGCACGCCGGTGCGTGTCGTCGGTGATGGTGTGGTCGAGACGGCGGGTGTGCAGGGCGGCTACGGCAATGTGGTCTTCGTGCGTCACCGCAACAACCATGTCACGGTCTACGCACACCTGAGCCGCATCCATGTGAAGCGCGGCCAGCGTGTGGAACAGGGCCAGACCCTCGGCGCCGTCGGCTCCACGGGCTGGGCCACCGGCCCGCACCTGCACTACGAATTCCGCATCAATGGCCGCCACGAAAACCCCCTGGCCATCGCCCGCCGCAGCGAATCGATCCCGGTCTCACCGACAGCGCGCCCCGCCTTCAACCGCATGGCGGATCAGGCGCGCCGCCAGCTGGCCACTGCCGGCCTGATGCTCGCCAGCCGCTGAGCCGCTGCATGTCCGAGTTCTGCATCGGCCTCATGTCCGGCACCTCGCTGGACGGTGTGGATGGGGTGCTGGCCGACGTTGCACACGGCAGCCGGGTCCTGGCCCACACGTGGCGCCCCTTTCCCGAAGCCCTGCGTGCCGAATTGCTGGCCCTCAACCAGAGCGGCCCCGACGAACTGCACCGCACCGCCCTCGCCGCCAACGGGCTGGTGCGCCTCTACGCCGAGGTGGTGGCTGAACTGCTGCGCACCAGCGGCCTGTCGGCCCAGCAGGTGCGTGCCATCGGTGCCCACGGCCAGACCGTGCGCCACCAGCCCGGCCGTTTTGACGGCACCGGCTACACCCTGCAGCTCAACAACCCGGCATTGCTGGCCGAACTGAGCGGCATCACCGTGGTGGCCGACTTCCGCAGCCGCGATGTCGCCGCCGGCGGCCAGGGCGCCCCGCTGGTGCCAGCCTTCCACCAGGCCGTCTTCGGTCGCCCCGACACCACGGTGGCGGCACTCAATATCGGCGGCATCTCCAATCTGTCGGTGCTGCAGCCGCATGAGGTGCTGGGCTTCGACTGCGGCCCTGGCAACGCCCTGCTCGACCACTGGTGCCAGCAGCACACAGGCCAGGCCTATGACGCCGAAGGCCGCTGGGCCGCCAGTGGCCAGGTCCACGCAGGACTGCTGCAGGCCCTGCTGCAGGAGCCCTACTTTGACCAGCCCCCGCCCAAGAGCACGGGACGCGACCTCTTCCATGTGGATTGGTTGACCCGGCACCTGGCCGCACGCGCGACAGTCTCTGCCGTGGACGTGCAGGCCACGCTGACCGAGCTCACGGCCCATGTCTGCGCGGCCGATCTGCGACGGTACAGCCCCGAATGCCGGCAGCTGTACGTCTGTGGCGGTGGCGCGCTCAATGGCGAACTCATGCGCCGCCTGCAGGTCGCCCTGCCCGGTGTGGTGGTGGAAAGCTCGGAAGCCGCGGGCCTGCCACCGCTGCAGGTGGAAGCGGCCGCCTTTGCCTGGCTGGCACGCAAGGCCCTGGCCGGTGAAACCGGTAGCCTGGAAAGCGTCACGGGCGCCCGAGGCGCCCGTGTGCTGGGTGCGATTTACCCGGCCTGAGCCGGGAGTCACTTAGACGGAGAACGAAGAGCCGCAGCCGCAGGTGGTGCTGGCATTCGGGTTCTTGATCACGAACTGGGCGCCCTGCAGGTCTTCCTTGTAGTCGATCTCGGCGCCCAGCAGGTACTGGTAGCTCATGGCGTCGATCAGCAGGGACACCCCGTTTTTAGTCATGGTGGTGTCGTCTTCATTGGCCACCTCGTCGAAGGTGAAACCGTACTGAAAACCCGAGCAGCCGCCACCCTGCACGAAGACGCGCAGCTTGAGGTCGGGGTTACCCTCTTCGGCGATCAGATCGGCCACCTTGGCGGCCGCACTGTCGGTGAACAGGATGGGGGCGGGCATCTCGGTCTGGATGGATTCGGCAACGGCGCTCATGGCGGACTCCGGTAAGAAGGAAACTGCCCAAATACTACACCAAAGTGCTCAGGAATTCAGGCCGTGGGCGCAGTACCCACGCGGCCCGTCGGGCCGCAGGCTCAGTTATTGGCCGCCAGCTTGAGCGTGGGCTTGTCTTCCATCATGGCCGGCGTAGGGCGCAGCAGGCCGGCAATGATGGCGCCCTGGTGCATCTCCAGCGAGGTGTAATAAACGTCGCCCTCGATGCGCGCCTTGGGCTGGAGCTCCAGCATGCGACGGGCATAGACCGGGCCCTTGACCGTGCCATTGACGATGACATGGTCGGCATGCACTTCGCCCGTGATCGAGGCCGTCTCGGAGATCACCAGGATGCTGTTCTTGTCTTCGTTCGAGCGGACATCGCCAACGACCGAGCCGTCGACACGCAGGCCGTCCGTGAAGTGCACATGGCCTTCGATGTGGTTGCCATCAGCAATGAGACTGCGGATGGCGGGTTGTTTTTTCTGGCTGAACATCTGGATTCCCCCAAAGACCTAGTTACAACTTGATCGACTGGACGGCTTTGACCACATTGCCCTCCATGACTTTGACGCTGACGCCTTTGACCAGGGTCTGGGGCGGCAGATCAAACACGCCCTCGGCGCGTGCGTACTGACGCAGCTTAATCACTTGCGAGCCCTCGGGCAAGGCCGAGGACCAGGGCCGCCCGGCCTGCAGACCGGTGAAGCTGAGCTCAAGGCGACCCGAGAATTCCGGCGCATTCTTCAGCGGCTGAATCACCAGCACCTGCCACTTGACCTGGCGCCCGTCCTGCACCTCGGCCTGCAGGCCGCGGATGGCCAGGGCCTCGGTCCCCACCGTGGGAATCAGCTTCTCGAAAAAGCCCAGATCGTCGCGCAGGCGCTGGTTGTCGACCTCGAGCTGCTTGTTCAGGACCGTCAGGCTTTCCTGCGCGGCCTTCTCGGTGGTCATCAAGGTGGTCGAGGTGTTGGCCAGGGCCAGCGCCTTGTCGCGCTCTTCCTTCATGCCGGCCAGCTCGCGCTGCAGGTCGACCACCTCGCGTTCGAGCCGCGTGAGGTCCTGGATCCGGTTGTCGTCGATGCCGGCGATCTCCTTGCCGAACTCGAAGGCCCACAGGCCGATGGCCGCACAAAAACCCAGCACAACAGCGGCACCGATCCAGCGCACCGGCCAGGGCAGCGCACTGCGCACTGACATGCGCGGGGCACTGACCGTCAGCCGGCGTAAGAGCAGTCGCAATCGCATAAGCCAACGAGTCTAGCAGCCACAAAGAACAAGGCCGCCAGAATTTCCATTCTGGCGGCCTTGGTTTTGCAACAGTTTGTTGCCCTCGCGGGCAACCGCAGCATTAACGCTTGCTGAACTGTTTGCGACGGCGTGCAGAGTGCAGACCGACCTTCTTACGCTCGACTTCACGGGCGTCGCGGGTCACGAAGCCGGCTTGCGACAGCACAGGCTTGAGCGAGGCGTCGTAGTCGATCAGGGCGCGCGTGATGCCGTGGCGGGTTGCGCCGGCCTGGCCGGACTCACCACCGCCGTGCACGTTGACCTGCACGTCGAAAGTCTCGCCGTGGTTGGTCAGCAAGAGCGGCTGCTTGGCAATCATGATCGAGGTTTCACGGCCGAAATATTCTTGAATATCCTTGCCGTTGACCGTGATCTTGCCGGTGCCTTTTTTCAGAAACACGCGGGCGACGCTCGATTTGCGACGGCCGGTGCCATTGTTCCATTCACCAATCATCTCAAGGCTCCTTTAGATTTCCAGCGCCTTGGGCTGCTGGGCGGTGTGGGGGTGCTCGGCACCACCGTACACCTTGAGTTTCTTGATCATGGCGTAGCCCAGGGGACCCTTGGGCAGCATGCCTTTGACGGCCTTCTCCAGCGCACGGCCAGGGTGCTTGGCCTGCATGTCGCGGAAGTTGGTGGCGGAGATGCCGCCCGGAAAACCCGAGTGGCGGTAGTAGATCTTGTCGAGCGACTTGGTGCCGGTCACACGCAGCTTGGCTGCGTTGACGACGACAATGAAGTCACCGGTATCGACGTGAGGCGTGTAAATGGCCTTGTGTTTGCCGCGCAAACGGAGAGCAACTTCGCTGGCTACTCGTCCGAGGACCTTGTCGGTCGCGTCAATCACAAACCACTCGTGCGTCACGTCAGCGGGTTTGGCGCTGATCGTTTGGGTCATGAGTTTTCTCTGTAAGAGGGTTTGGGCAGCCCTTTTCCACGGTCGGTTTTCCTCTGCTGGGAATCTCTTAGGTGGGGAAGAAGCCTTCGCCGCGGGGCCACAAAAGCGCTGCGAAGCCCGCCATTATACGAGTTTTAGCTCACCTGGGCCGGGGCTTATTCCGCGGTCTGATTGGGAACGCTGCGGCGGCTCTCCACGCAGATCGGGTGGTTGTAGTTCTCTTTTTTCAGGCATTCCCGGAACAGGCAGACCTGCTCGGAGAAGAAGTTGGTGTTCGCACACAAGCGCTTGGGCTGCGGTTTGGCCGGGCGCGCTGCCGGCCGGGGAGCTACTGCCGAGCCCGCAGGCTTGCCAGGCTGGCCCGCCACCGACCCGGGATCCGTGGGGTCGGTAGCCGCGGGTTCAGGCTCTGCAGCGGGTAGCGCGAGCAGCGGCACCGGGGCCGGCTCAGGCGCGACCACCAGCGGCACATCCCCCGACGGCAGGCCCAGGTAAAGCCCCAGCGCTCCCATCACCAGCACCCCGACCGCCACCACGGCAAGCCAGCCCCGGCGTCGGCGCTGGGAGGGCTGTGTCTGCGTCAATGTCTGGGCTTGGGTCGGGATTTGGGTCGTGGCCTGAACTCCCTCCGGGGCCTCCGGCTGTAATGGCTGACCCAGGGCAGAACGCCAGTCGAACTTGCCCAGCCCTGCCGGAACCTGCAGGCCCATGTCCCGCACCAACTCCTGCACGTCCTGCGGCCGTTCGGACGGCTGCAAGGCCAGCGCATGGCTGATGGCCTGCGCAAACGCTGGCGTGTAGGCCTGCCCGAAATGCGCCTGGATCGTGGCCACCACGCTGCGCACCGGTGTCAGGTTGTCACGGACCACCCGTGCCGTGGCCGGCGGTGGGGGCTCGTTGCACAGGCAGCTGTAGACCACGGCCGCCAGGGCGTAGAGGTCGGTCCAGGGCCCCTGTTTCAGATCATCGGCCTGGGCGTACTGCTCGATGGGCGCGTAATTGACCTTGAGGATGGCCGTGTGTTTGCGCGACTTGTCGGCAATGGTACGCCGCGCCGCGCCCAGGTCCAGCAGCACGGGCGGGCCCTGGTCCTGCAGGAAGATGTTGTCGGGCGAGACATCGCGGTGCAGGGTGTTGTGGTCGTGCAGCACTTGCAAGGCCTGCAGGATGGACCACAACACGGTGCGCAGCCACTCCTCGGGCGGTGGCGCGGCCATCTGGGCCCGCGCCTGCTTGAGCGTCACGCCGCTGTAGAGCGGCATGGCCATATAGGCCGTGTTGTTGGCTTCCCAGAAGCGGTAGACCTTGACCAGGGAGGGGTGGTCGAACTGCGCCAGCAGACGCGCCTCGGCCACAAAGGACTGCAGGCCGGCCTGATAGGTGGCCTGGTCGGTGGAGGAACGGACCGACAGCGCCTCCCCCTTGGGACGTGCCGCCAGCGCCGAGGGCATGTATTCCTTGATGGCCACATTGCGGTGCAGGGAGTGGTCGTAGGCCCGGTAGACCAGGCCAAAGCCCCCGACGCCCAGCAGATCCTGCAGCTCGAATTCAGCCAGACGCGTGCCGGGTGGCAGGGCATCCAGATGAATGACCGGCTGCGCCGCGTGCGGCAGCGAAGGATCGGTAACAAGCGGGATGTCGGCCATATCAGATGATTCTTGCACGGAAGATCGGCATGAACAGCGCCCCGGCACCAGACCGGGCGCTCAGTTGGCCGTCGCCCCGCCACTCTCCGGATAACGCTGCCGATTCTCGACGCAGACCTGCAAGGGCACGTTCTCGGCCTTCTGGCATTCGAGGTGTATGCACATGGGACGGCTGAAGAAATTGGAATCCGCGCACAGCACCCGATCGCGGTTCACCGTAGGCGGTTGAGGCTGGGGCTCGGGCGCCGCTGCAGGTTTGACGGCCGGCGTTTCCGGCACAACGGGGGGACGGGCGACCGGACGGGGAGCAGGCTGCCGTTCCTCGGCCCGGACAACGGGGCGCGGCTTGGGCACGGGAGCAGCGACCGCTGGCTGCGCGGGAGCGCTTGGGGCGATCGGAGCAGGCGCCACGGCAACCGGCTCGGGCAATGCAGGAGGTGTGGCAGCCACAGGAACGGCCACGGGCTCGGGGCTGGCAATCGCCGGCGCAGGTGACATCCGCCCCATACCGGCTAGCCCGAGACCCAGCAAAGCGACCCCGGCCAGACCGACCAGCCCCAGGCCCCAGGGCCAGAGACGGCGACGCCCGGACTTGGAGGCCCGTTTGGACGACGGGCGATGCGGCACGGTATGCGGCTGGGTGTGCCAGAACTGGCGCGAGTTGTACTCTTCCTCGGGCATCAGCGAACCACCAATCTCGGCCCGCCAGTCGAACTTGCTCAGGCGCGGCGGCGCCTTGAGCTTCATCTCGGTCACAAAAGACGCCAGACTCTGCGGCCGCTCGTCCGGCTGCACGGCCAGGGCATGCTGGACAGCACGCACGAACTCGTCCGAGTAGGCCAGCCCGAAATGCTCCTTGACCGTGGCCACCACACTGCGCACGGAGGGCTGGCTGTCGCGCACCACCCGCACGGTCGCCGGCATGGGCGGATCGTTACGCAGGCAGCTGTAGACCACGGCGGCCAGGGCATAGAGGTCGGTCCAGGGGCCCTGTTTCAGGTCATCGGATTCAGCGAACTGCTCGATGGGCGCGTAGTTGACCTTGAGAACGGCCGTGACCTTGTGCGACTTGTCGGTGATGGCACGCCGCGCGGCGCCCAGGTCCAGCAGCACGGGCGGGCCCATGTCCTGCAGAAAGATGTTGTCGGGTGAGACGTCGCGGTGCAGGGTGTCGTTGCGGTGCAGCACATGCAGGCCCTGCAACACCGACCAGAGCACGCTGCGCAACCACTCTTCGGGCGGCGGGGCCACCATCAGGCTGCGGGCCTGCTTGAGCGTCATGCCGCTGTACAGCGGCATGACCATATAGGCTGTGTTGTTGGCCTCGAAGAAGCGGTAGACCTTGACCAGGGAGGGATGGTCGAACTGCGCCAGCAGGCGCGCCTCGGCAATAAAGGACTGCAGGCCGGACTGGTAGGTCGGCTGGTCCGCAGAGGAGCGCACCACGACAGTGGTATCGCCCAGACGCGCCGCCAGAGCCGCCGGCATGTACTCCTTGATGGCCACGGTACGCAGCAGGGACGTGTCATAGGCGCGGTAGACCAAACCGAAGCCGCCCACCCCCAACAGGCCCTGGATCTCGAACTCGGCCAGACGCGTGCCCGGGGGCAGCGCATCGACATGCGTCACCCCCGATGCGGGCGCCGTTGGTGGTACGACCTCCTGCCGGGACGCAGGATGCTGGACAATCTGAGCCATAGCGGTCAATTCTTGCATGGAATGCAGGGATCCCGGTTGCGGGTCTCCCCGTCGTTAACATCCACTTACCATGTTCAGCTACCGTCACGCCTTCCATGCCGGCAACCATGCCGATGTGCTCAAGCACACCGTGCTCATTGCCATGCTGCGTCATCTCACGCAGAAAGAGGCCGCCCTCACGACCATCGACACCCATGCAGGTGCGGGCCTGTACCGGCTCGACAGCGAGTTTGCCGAGACCAGTGGCGAGGCGGCCGAGGGTTTCCGACGCCTGATCGAGAAACAAGGCCAGGAAGCACTGGCCCCCGCCCTTCAGGATTACCTGGACCTGGTGGCCAGCTTCAACAGCAAGGGCAGTGCCCGCGTCTACCCCGGCTCGCCCTTCATCATCCAGCGCCTGCTGCGCGAGCACGACCTGCTCAAGCTCTACGAACTGCCCCCCACCGATGCCACGACCCTGGACGCCAATGTGGCGCAGCTCCATGCCGGGCGCCAGGTGGTCGTGCTGCGAGAAGACGGCTTCGGCTGCGTGAGCAAGTTCCTGCCCCCGCCCTCGCGCCGTGCCCTGCTGCTGTGCGACCCAAGCTACGAGATCAAGAACGACTATGCACGTGTGGCCGCCATGGCGACCGAAGCACTCAAGCGCTTCGCCACCGGCACCTACGCGGTGTGGTACCCCATCATTCCGCGGCCCGAGGCACATGGGCTGCCGCGCAAGCTCAAGACCCTCGCCACGCAAGCCGGCAAACCCTGGCTGCACGCCACGCTGACCATCAAATCCAGCAAGCTGAGCGCGGCCGCCGCCCAGGGTGAAGCCAAGCGCCCCGGCCTGCCGGCCAGCGGCATGTTCGTGATCAACCCGCCGCACACGCTCAAGGGCCTGCTGCAGCCCGCGCTGCCGCAGATGGCCAAGCTGCTGGGCCAGGACCGTCACGCCGCCTTCACGCTGGAAAGCGGCGGTTGAGCCGGCGCCGCCCCCGGGCATGAACACCACCTCCCGCCACCGCCTGGCCCTGGCGCTGCTGGTCATCACGCCCGCGCTCTGGGCCGTCAACGCCCTGATCGCGCGCAAGGCACCGGGTGTGATCGAGCCGCACCTGCTGGCCATGCTGCGCTGGCTGCTGGCCAGCGGCTTGTTTTTTCTGGGCGCCCATGCCGAGATCTGGGCGCAACGCCGCCAGGTGCTGGCCGACTGGAAACAGTACCTGGTGCTCGGCGCCCTGGGCATGTGGATCTGCGGCGCCTGGGTCTATATCGGCGGCCACACCACCAGCGCCGCCAACATCGGGCTCATCTACGCCATCTCGCCCGTGCTCATCGTGCTGGCCTCGGCCCTGTGGCTGGGTGAAAGTTTCAGCCTGCGCCAAGCCCTGGGCGTGGGGCTGGCCCTGGCGGGTGTGCTGCATGTGGTGCTCAAGGGGCAGTGGGACGCGCTGACTGCGGTGCAGTTTGTCCCGGGGGACGGCTGGATCCTGGCGGCCACCCTGTCCTGGACCCTCTACTCCCTGCTGCTCAAGAAATGGCGCAGCCCCCTGGGCCTGGGCGCCCAGCTGGCCGTGATCAGCCTGGCCGGTGCGCTGATCAACCTGCCCTTTGCCCTGTGGGAAATGGTCGCCAGCCCGCTGCCCGCCCTCACGCTGGAAGGCGGCGCACTGGCGCTGACCGCCGCCATCATCCCGGGTTTTGGCGCCTACCTGGCCCATTCCTTCATGCAACGCGAACTCGGCGCGGCACGGGTCAGTGTGCTGCTCTACGTCAGCCCCATCTATACCGCGCTGCTGGCCTGGCTGGTGCTGGGTGAAGGGCTGAGCGCCTACCACCTCTGGGGCATGGCCCTGGTACTGCCCGGCATCTACCTGGTCACACGCTCGCGCTAGAACGGCTCAGTAGCCCAGGCGCTTGCAGATCTCCAGCGTGGCCACGCTCTGGTTCATGCTGTAGAAGTGCAGGGCCGGCACGCCACCGGCGCGCAGCTGCTCGCACAGCTCGGTCACCACATCCAGGCCAAAGGCCTTGATCGATGCCGTGTCGTCGCCAAAGGCCTGCAGGCGCAGGCGGATCCAGCGCGGGATCTCGGCACCGCAGGCATCACTGAAACGCATGAGCTGCGTGGAACTGGTGATGGGCATGATGCCCGGCACCACCGGCAGCGTGACCCCCAGCGCGTCGGCCTCTTCGACAAAACGGAAATAGGCGTCGGCGTTGTAGAAGTACTGGGTGATGGCCGAGTCGGCACCGGCCTTCGCCTTGGCCACAAAAGCCTGCAGATCGGCCGCGGGCGACTTGGCCTGCGGGTGCACTTCCGGATAAGCCGCCACCTCGATGTGAAAGTGATCACCCGTTTCGGCACGGATAAAAGCCACCAGATCGCTGGCGTACTGGAACTCACCACCCGCGCCGTAGCCGCTGGGCAGGTCGCCGCGCAGCGTCACCAGGCGCTTGACGCCCATGGCCTTGAGCGTGGTCAGGTTCTCGCGCATGGTGGCCTGGGTGGCGCCGATGCAGGAGATGTGCGAAGCGGCGTCCATGCCCTCGGCCAGGATCTCGCGCACGGCAGAAAACGTGCCTTCCTGCGTGGAGCCACCTGCGCCGTAGGTGACCGAGCAGAACTCGGGCTTCAGAGCCTTGAACTGCTGGCGCACGGCGCGCAGCTTTTCGACACCTTCAGGCGTCTTGGGCGGGAAGAATTCGATGCTCAGGGGTAGAACTTGCGGGCTCATCGTGGCCTCTTCATTTGATCGCATGGATGAAAAATTCGCGGTTGCCGTCACCGCCTGCGATGGGTGAGTCAAACCAATCCTGCACGGTCAGATCCAGGGACGCGCAGGCCTCACGCAGGCGCTGTTCGATCAAGGGATAAAACGCGGCATCACGCACAATGCCGCCCTTGCCCACCTGGCCCGGCTGCAGCTCGAACTGGGGTTTGACCAGCATCAGCAGATGCCCGCCGCTTTTCAGCCAGGGCACCACGGCCGGCAGCACCAGGGTCTGCGAGATGAAAGACAGGTCTCCCACCAGCAGGTCGAAACCGCCTTCTGGCGCCTCGCCTTCCAGCGCGTCCGTCACCGCCTGCGCGTCGCGCGCATTGAGCGTTTCGATGCAGAGCACACGCGGGTCCTCGCGCAGCTGCGGGTGCAACTGCGCCTGCCCCACGTCCAGCCCCACCACGCGTTCCGCGCCTGCCTGCAACAGGCAGTCGGTGAAACCTCCGGTGGACTGACCGATGTCCAGGCATGTCCAGCCCTTGGCCTTCAAGCCGGTGTGCTTGAGCGCCGCCTCCAGCTTGAGGCCGCCGCGCGAAACATATCGGGCTTCGGCATCGTCCAGCAGGCGCAACTCGGCGCTGTCCGGCACCTCGTCGCCGTTCTTGACGACACGCTTCCACGCCTCGCCTTGTAACCACTCCACCCCACCCGCAATCAGGCGCTGGGCCTGAGAGCGGGTGCTGGCGAGTTGGCGCTGGACCAGCAGTTGGTCTATACGCATCAATAACGGTAGGTATCGGGCTTGTACGGGCCCTGCTTCGACACACCGATGTAGGCGGCCTGCTCGTCCGTCAGCTCGGTCAGCATGGCGCCAACTTTCTTCAGGTGCAGGCGCGCGACCTTTTCGTCCAGATGCTTGGGCAGCACGTAGACCTGGCCGGGCGTGTACTTCTGCGGCTGGGTGTAGAGCTCGATCTGCGCGATGGTCTGGTTGGCGAAGCTGGAGCTCATCACGAAGCTCGGGTGACCCGTGCCGCAACCTAGGTTCACCAGGCGACCCTTGGCCAGCATGATGATCTTCTTGCCGTCGGGGAAGGTCACATGGTCGACCTGGGGCTTGATCTCGTCCCAGGTGTACTTCTCGATCGAGGCGATGTCGATCTCGTTGTCGAAGTGGCCGATGTTGCAGACGATGGCCTGGTCCTTCATGGCCTTCATGTGGTCGTGCGTGATGATGGACTTGTTGCCCGTGGTCGTCACGAAGATGTCGGCCTTGTCGGCGGCGTACTCCATGGTCACGACCTTGTAGCCTTCCATCGCGGCCTGCAGGGCGTTGATGGGGTCGATCTCGGTCACCCACACTTGCGCGGACAGGGCACGCAGGGCCTGGGCCGAGCCCTTGCCCACGTCGCCGTAACCGGCGACCACGGCGACCTTGCCGGCGATCATCACGTCAGTGGCGCGCTTGATGCCGTCGACCAGCGATTCGCGGCAACCGTAGAGGTTGTCGAACTTGCTCTTGGTCACCGAGTCGTTGACGTTGATGGCGCGGAAAGGCAGCGTGCCCTTGGCGCTCATTTCCTTCAGGCGGTGCACCCCGGTGGTCGTCTCTTCGGTCACGCCGATGATCTGGGCAGCCTTGCGGGTGTACCAGGTCGGGTCCACGGCCAGCTTGGCCTTGATGGCGGCAAACAGGCAGGTCTCTTCTTCGCTGGTGGGCTTGCTGATGACGGACGGGTCCTTCTCGGCCTTCTGGCCCAGGATCATCAGCAGCGTGGCGTCACCACCGTCGTCCAGGATCATGTTGGGGCCTTCGCCTTCGCTGCCCTTGGGGCCGAAGTCGAAGATGCGGTGGGTGAAGTCCCAGTACTCGGTCAGGGTCTCGCCCTTGTGTGCGAACACCGGCGTGCCCTTTTCCACCAGCGCGGCAGCGGCGTGGTCCTGCGTGGAGAAGATGTTGCACGAGGCCCAGCGCACGCTGGCGCCCAGGGCTTGCAGCGTTTCCACCAGCACGGCGGTCTGGATGGTCATGTGGATGCTGCCCGTGATGCGTGCACCCTTGAGCGGTTGGCTCTTGGTGAACTCTTCACGGATGGCCATCAGGCCGGGCATCTCGGTTTCGGCAATCTTGATTTCCTTGCGCCCCCAGGCGGCAAGGGACAGATCGCGCACGGCGTAATCGGGGGTGGACTTGAGAACAGCACTCATGGTGGACTCCAATTCAAAGCTCATTGAATGCCACCGGTGCGGAAGGGAGCACAGGCTCACCTCACGACAGAACGGTGGGTGAGCGCAGTTGGAAGGCAGGGCCTGAAGCCCTGGGGTCCGAGCCTAACCCGTCAGCCTGATAAAACAGGGGGACGAGCCGCAACGCTCCTCGGAAGAGCCGTGATTATACGAAGATGGGCGACTTCTGCCACCCCGGGCCCAGCCGGCTTGTGCCGACCGCAGTGAGTGGCCCGTTAAAATCAGGGTTTTACAGCGCCACCCCGTCGTGGCCGCCCCCAGGCTTGGGGGCCTCATCCCTGTCTGGAATCCCCCGTGTCCTACGCCCCCGAAACCCGGCGCCGCCGCACCTTTGCCATCATCTCGCACCCCGACGCGGGCAAGACCACGCTGACGGAAAAGCTCTTGCTGTTCTCGGGCGCGATCCAGATCGCCGGCTCGGTCAAGGCACGCAAGGCCAGCCGCCACGCCACGTCCGACTGGATGGAGATCGAAAAGCAGCGCGGCATCTCGGTGGCCAGCTCGGTGATGCAGATGCAGTACCGCGAGCATGTGATCAATCTGCTCGACACCCCGGGCCACAAGGACTTCAGCGAGGACACCTACCGCGTGCTCACTGCCGTCGACTCGGCGCTCATGGTCATTGACGCGGCCAACGGTGTGGAAGCCCAGACGCGCCGCCTGATCGAAGTCTGCCGCCAGCGCGACACCCCCATCATCACCTTCGTCAACAAGATGGACCGCGAGGTGCGCGACCCGCTGGACATCCTGGACGAGGTGGAACGCGAACTTGGCATGCCCTGCGTGCCCATGACCTGGCCCGTGGGCCAGGGCAAGGCCTTCGGCGGCATCATCAACCTGCGCACCCAGGCCATGACGGTCTTCGAATCGGGCAGCGAACGCCGCCCGCAGGATTTCGACACCGTCCCGCTGAGCGACCGCGACAAGCTGGTCCAGCGCTTCGGCTCCGAGTTCGCCGCCGCCGAAGAAAGCATGGAGCTGGCCACCGGTGCCTCGCCCGCCTTCGACCGCGAGGCCTTCCTGGCCGGCAAACAAACCCCCGTGTTCTTTGGCTCGGGCGTGAACAACTTCGGCGTCATGGAAGTTCTGGACGCACTCGTGGACCTTGCCCCCTCCCCCGGCCCGCGTACCAGCTCGCTGGTGGTCAACAAGCAGTCGGTCGTGAAAGAGATGCAACCCGACGACAACGCCTTCTCGGGCGTGGTCTTCAAAGTGCAGGCCAATATGGACGCCAACCACCGCGACCGTATCGCCTTCGTGCGCGTCTGCTCGGGCAAGTACGCGCCGGGCATGAAACTCAAGGTGCAGCGTTCCGCCAAGGAACTGCGCCCCACCAGCGTGGTGACCTTCATGAGTCAGCGCCGCGAGGCCGTGGAAGAAGCC
The DNA here is from genome assembly GCA_963513855.1 of uncultured Hylemonella sp. Classification (GTDB taxonomy): domain Bacteria; phylum Pseudomonadota; class Gammaproteobacteria; order Burkholderiales; family Burkholderiaceae_C; genus Hylemonella. The sequence goes on along the minus strand of CAUPRZ010000008.1, from coordinate 2,158 downwards.
TATGCCGGCGACATCGTGGGTTTCACCACCCACGGCGGTGTGCAACTGGGCGACACCATCACCGATGGGTCGATCGCTCTGCAGTACACCGGCCTGCCCTTCTTCGCCCCCGAGCTCTTCATGACCGTGGTGCTCAAGAACCCGCTGCGCACCAAACAACTGCAGCAGGGCCTGGCCCAGCTGGGCGAAGAAGGCGCCATCCAGGTCTTCCGCCCCGAGATGGGCGGCAATATGCTGCTGGGCGCCGTCGGCCAGCTGCAGTTCGAAGTGGTGCAGCACCGCTTGAAGGGCGAGTACGACGCCGATGTGCGCCTGGAAGGCTGCCAGTACACGGGCGCACGCTGGATCACGGCGGACACACCGACCGAGCTCAAGGCTTTTGTCGACGCCTATCCCACGCGCATGGCGCGTGATGCGGCCGATACCCTGGCCTACCTCTGCACCTCACCTTACGACGTGCGACTCGCGCAGGAACGGTTTCCGAAGATCCATTTCCACCCGCTGCGAGAACATGCGGGGTTGGCGTTACAGAGCGCCGGGTAAGGCTCCATCCGTCCAAGGGGCGATTGCGATCTGCCTTGGACTGCGGTCAAATAGGCCATTTACTCTTCAGGGAGACTTGCTCCATGACCCGGTACATGAAATGGGCGATCGCCACCCGAATCCTCGCTGGCCTTGGAGTTTTTCTGGCTATCGGTAGCGAGTGGATTGCATCGCTTGCACCCGGTCTTCATGCATCTGCCGTCTTAGCCATCGGTTTTGCCATGGCATTTGCTGGGGTTTCAGCAGGTCGAGGCATGTTCATATTCCGAAGAACTTATGCCCGTTTGTGGCAAGAGGAGCTTGGACGCATTAAAGCTCTGCACAACAAACGCTAAAGGCCCAGCGGTTCATTCAAGTCGTTGCAAACCAGTCCGCCACTGCGCGTTGAAGCCGCGCATGGCCCTTCTGCAGATGCAGCATGTGCCCACCCTCGGGCACCACCACGTACTGCTTGTCCGGGTTGGGCAGGGCGGTGAAGAAGGGCAGCAAGCCCTCCAGATCCGCCACATCGTCGTACTGGCCATGAATCATCATGGTCGGCACGGTGATCTTGGTCGCATCAATCAGGGGCTGTCGTGTCAACAGGTCCACCTGCGGACCCGTTGGTGATTTCAATTCGACCAGAGCCGCGGCCTTGGCGAAGGCATCCATCACCACCGGGTCGTTGACCTCATCAGGCGTGAGCGAGTTGAAACGCAGCTTCCAGCCGGGTTCGGAAATACGGATGTAGGGCGCGCGCTGAAAGGTCGCCAGTCGCGGACGGCGCGCCTCCAGGTCCGGGCTCTTCGCATGCATCTGGGCATAAGCTGCGTAGCGTTGCACCTTCTGTGGCTGCGCCATCACGAACTGGCCACCGTACTGCGTGCCCCAGGACCAGGCCAGCAAGTGCACCTGCGAGACGCCGCGCAGCTTGAGAATGAAATCGATGACGGCATTCAGATCAGCCGCCGCCTGCTCGGTCGTGATGTGGCCCTCGGGCTTGGTGGAGCTGCCGAAGCCGCTCATGTCGGGCGCGAAGACGTCGAAACCCTGTTTGGCCAGGAAGTCCATCAGGCTGTACTCAGGATGACCCGGCACCTTGAGATCGAAGGTCTCGCGGCCGGCCGTGGCCGAGCCATGGGCCAGCACCAGCACCGGCTTGCCCTGTGGGCTGCCCTGGTATTTCTCCCAGAGGAAAAGGCGTACCTGGTCCTGCAGCACCCAGTGCTGTGTGCCCTGGACGGGCGGCTCGTTTTCTTTCATACAGGCCGTCTCAGTTAAAGTTGCTGCGATTTAGATTTAGATTTGAAAAACGTGACTAGATCAAAATTTTTGATTGCTTTTTTGGTGCTTGCCCTGAGTGGTTGTGCTGCCGAAATCGGACCCAGATTGGGCGACCGCCGTCCGATCTACATGCAGTTTTGCTATGTTATTTCGCCGCCTACCGGGGTTCAATTCATTCAGTACAACTCGACTTTTGGAAATTTCGGAAAATTCATCAAAGATCCTGTAGCCGTGGGTCCTCCTTTTGTCAGGAGGACCCGGAACGGGCAAACACTGAGCAACCAGGATGTGTATGAGTATCAGGCTAGTAACACCCCGGGGCGACAAGCTGTGGGAATTTCTTTTGAAAATG